>CANBAX010000018.1 GCA_947366645.1 uncultured Clostridia bacterium | reverse complement strand
CTACACGCCGAACGACACTCTTTCCCTACACGACGCTCTTCCGATCTAGAACAACCCATTTTTTCTAAACCATTTTATTAGTAATTATGAAATGAGTGTACAGCGTGATAAAAATAGAGAAGTAATAATAGATAAAGATAGTTTAGAGCCTAAATTGATAATACCAAATAATATTTGCGATTTACTTGTAGAAAAGCAAGCGCCGTCGGAATATGGATATAAACAGTTGTCTTCAGAAAGTGAATAAAAAGGTGAATATAAACACCTTTTTTATTTTTAGTATTGACAGCAATTTGTTCTTATGTTAGAATAAAATCAGTTAAAATGTGAGGTTAGTATGAGCAAAAATTTTGAATGGGAAATGAAGAAAGAGTATGACCAAATTTTCTATGTCAATGCAACAGAGCAGGAGAAAAATGAGTATAACAAAAAACAGATGTATTTTTGTCAAATAGCAAATGATATTGAGGAGAGAGTTATTTATCCTTATTGTAAATTACTAGAAAATGAAATAACTATAGGCAATAAAGGTTTGCAAACCGGCTTATTAAAAAGCGGATTTTGGGGGATTTTAACCGCAGTTGGTTTGATAAGTGGTATTTGGTGTAGGGCTAATGTTTCCGAAGTGTCAAATCTCTTATTAGGCCTTGCTGGAGGCAGTGCGGTAGGTATGGGATTTTCTATTGCTGACACAGCTATAAGCAAACATTCCGCTTTACAAGAAGAAAAATCCATGAAAGACATTTTACAGGAATGGGATTCGTTAAAAAAATACCCTAAATTTGTACAAGAATTTATGAAAGCAAATGGTATAAAAGAGGGACCTTATAAAGAAAATTATCAAATACCAGAAATCGAATTACCAGAGCAAGGGATAAAAAAGATTACAATGCCTTCTTCGCTTTGGTGTGGGGAGAATGAGTAATGAATAAAAATGTCGAAAAGATATTAAATACTGAGGAATATATAAAGAATAATCCAAAGCATTATGAAAAATTAAAACGATATCTTTATGAAGATGATGACATAAGAGTTATACTCAGAAAAATTGGCACAGAAAATCAGAGAAATGATTATAACTTAAATCAACAAAGATACAAGGAAGTAGCCAAAATTATAGAGGCAAATATGATTTTGCCTTATGTTGAAAACTTAAGTAAACAAATAAAATATAAAAGAGAAAAAAGTTCTCTTTCAGCAGGGCTATGGTGTATGTCTGGGGCAGTCACATTTACTATAGGCTTGGCAACTAATAATATACCTATCAAATTAGCATCTATTATTATGAATGGTGTTGGCATTATAAAGTATTCACTAAATTATTTAAAACCAGCCGGCACAAAACTTTTCAAACGCGGGCAGAAGATTCTTCAAGAATGGGCGATTTGTAAACATCTTCCACATTACATACAGGATTTTGCAATGCTAAATGATATTAATTTATTTGATAGTCCCTTTGAAGGCGATAGCAATATATTCGTAAACTATGAAGGCTTTCTTACAGATATAAAACTGCCGTCTGAACATGAGGACGAAATTCAATATGAACAAGGAGAGTAAATCTCCTTTTTTATTTAAAAACTTGGAAAAAACAGTTGACAAAGGACGGGAATACAGGTATAATAATCCGCGTATGCTTTGTTGTCGAAAGCAATGCTCAAAAAAGGGCATAAACAAACAACAAGTGATTTCGACTTAAGAAATCGGCGTATTGCTGCGTTACTGTCGAAATTTCTAAACGGTCACTTAGGTTTTACTAAGCTCCCGCCTATAAATTTCGCCGAGCCTTGCACTACTTGTTTTCTTTAGTCAAAATGTAATTTCAACCTTTTGAATTACAAAATCGCTGATTCGCTTATGTTGCGGAGTTGCCAAGGAAGGCAATCGTGTTGTTCATGTTTGATACACTTTTTATGCATGATGTAATTCACGACAACTTTGCCGTGAATTTTTTTAGACAAAAAATAAAAAGGAGGAAAAGGTATGCCTACAATAAACCAACTTGTTAAGAAAGGACGCAAAACTTTTGAGAAAAAGTCCAAAGCACCACTTCTTGAAGAGTGCCCTCAAAAGAGAGGAGTTTGTCTTTCAGTAAGGACAGCAACTCCTAAAAAGCCTAACTCAGCGCTTCGTAAGATAGCCAGAGTTAAACTTTCAAATGGACAAGAAGGTACATGCTATATTCCTGGTGTTGGGCACAACTTGCAGGAACACAGCGTAGTACTTATTCGTGGTGGCAGAGTTAAGGACCTACCTGGTGTAAGATATCACATTGTTCGTGGTACACTTGATACAGCCGGTGTAGTAAACAGAAAACAAAGCCGCTCAAAATACGGCGCTAAACGCCCAAAGAAAACAAAGTAACGACTAATTTAAGTCAAGAATCTAAAAAGGAGGAATATTATGCCAAGAAGAAATAGTGCCGTAAAGAAATCTGTTCTTCCAGACCCAATATATAAAAGCACAGTAGTAACAAAACTTGTAAACCAAGTAATGCAAAGCGGAAAGAAGGGTCTTGCACAAAGAATAGTATATGGGGCATTTGAAATCGTAAAAAACAAGACAGGGCAAGAGCCACTTGAAGTATTTACTCAAGCTATCGAAAATGTAAAACCTGTACTTGAAACCAAGTCTAGAAGGGTAGGTGGTGCAACATACCAAGTGCCAATGGAAATCAGACCTGAAAGACGTCAAACACTCGCAATTCGCTGGATGGTAGCATTTGCTAGAAAGAGAAGCGGAGAGAGGGGAATGGACGCAAAACTTGCTGGCGAAATACTTGATGCTTTCAATAACACAGGTGCATCAATTAAACGCCGTGATGAGATGCACAGAATGGCGGAGGCGAATAAGGCTTTTGCTCACTTCAAGTGGTAAGAGTGCGACCTATCGGCTTTACAACCGCGGAATTTACTAACATAAATTCCTATGGTCAGGACGCCGCAGTTCGCACTTCACCGCCAAACGAAATCGCACTCGCGTTGGCGATTTGCGGTGACTCTCGTGCGAAGATGGGCGTTGGGGCTGATGATGATTTTCGCCGAGCCTTGCCTAACTTGTTTCTAAGCGTGAAAATTAAAAAAATGTTAAACCTCATTTAAAAAGGCTATAATATAAGGACTGACGGATTTCCGAGGGGAAGGACTTTGTCCGGTGAGGAAGCGGAAAAGCAAAATGTATCATTTTGCCCGCGTAATCCAAAAGGACACCTCTTTGGAAGAGGACTAGGCGGAGAAACCAACGCAGTAGCGAGTTAGACTTGCTTTGCAAGGCGTGTCCGCGGCCACGGAGTTGGTGTCTGTCCTAATAAAAATAAAAGGAAAATAAATTTATGGAAAACCTAGAAATGACCAGAAATGTTGGTATCATGGCTCACATCGATGCTGGTAAAACAACAACTACCGAGCGTATATTGTTTTACACTGGAAAATCTCACAAAATAGGTGAGGTGCATGACGGTGCGGCAACCATGGACTGGATGGAACAGGAGCAGGAGCGTGGTATCACCATTACCTCTGCTTGTACAACCTGTCAATGGAAAGGTCACAAGATAAACATTATTGATACCCCAGGCCACGTAGACTTCACTATTGAAGTTGAGCGTTCGCTAAAGGTGCTTGATGGTTCTGTACTTGTTCTTTCTGCCCGTGATAAGGTTCAGCCACAAACTGAAACTGTATGGCGTCAAGCAACAAGATACAAAGTACCAACAATAATCTATGTAAATAAAATGGATAGAGATGCTGCCGACTTCTTCGGTTGTGTTGAATCTATCAAAGCAAGATTAAAAACAAATCCGCTTCCAATACAAATGCCTATCGGTGCGGAGGATAATTTTAGAGGAATTATCGACCTTCTTACCATGAAAGCTGAAATATATAAAGATGATATGGGAAGAGAGTTTGAAATCACTGAAATTCCAGCCGAACTTAAAGCAGAAGCAACGCGCCTTCATGATGAAATTATCGAAAAGATAGTTGAAACTGATGATGCACTTCTTGAAAGATATTTTGAGGGTGAAGAAATCAGTCTTGTTGAACTTAAAAAAGCAATAAGAAAAGCAACAATTAATAAGACGCTTGTTCCAATTCTTTGCGGTTCATCATATAAAAACAAAGGTGTTCAAATGCTTTTGGACGCAATGGTAGATTATCTTCCATCTCCACTTGACATTGATAACATCAAGGGTATCAACCCAGACTCAGGCGAAGAAGAGGACCGCGCTGCAAGCGAAACTGCTCCTTTTGCAGGACTTGCATTTAAGATTATGACAGACCCATATGTTGGTGGACTTACCTTCTTCCGTGTATATTCAGGAAAACTTGTTGCAGGCTCTTATGTTTACAATTCTAATACTGGAAAACAAGAGCGTGTTGGAAGGCTTATCAGAATGCACTCAAATCAGCGTCAAGAAATCAGCGAGGTAGGTGCAGGTGATATCGCTGCTATTGTTGGACTTAAGGACACTATCACAGGACATACTCTTTGTGATGAAAAGCACCCTATCCAACTTGAAAGCATGGAATTCCCAGACCCAGTTATCCAACTTGCTATCGAGCCTAAAACCAAGGATATGCAAGAGAAAATGGCACTTGCCCTTGCAAAACTTATGCGTGAGGACCCTTCCTTCCGCGTACAAACAAGTCAAGAAACAGGTCAAACCCTAATTTCAGGTATGGGCGAACTTCACCTTGAAATTATTGTAGACAGACTTCTTCGTGAATTTAAGGTGGAAGCAAATATTGGTGACCCACAGGTATCATATCGTGAAACTATCAGAAAACCAGTGAGAGCGGAAGGTAAATTTATCCGTCAAAGTGGTGGTAAAGGACAATATGGACACTGCGTTATCGAAATGGAGCCACTTCCAGCAGGTACTGGCTATGAATTTATTGATAAGACAGTAGGCGGGTCTATTCCAAAAGAATATATTCAACCAGTTAATAATGGTATTCAAGAAGCCTCTCATAACGGCGTACTCGCAGGTTATGAAACAGTAGACTTCAGAGTAACCGTAGTTGACGGTTCTTACCATGAGGTTGACTCTTCTGAAATGGCGTTCAAAATTGCGGGCTCTATGGCATTCCAAGACGCAGCTAAGAAGGCAGACCCTGTAATACTTGAACCTATAATGAAGGTACAAGTTGAAGTGCCTGATGATTATCTTGGTACAGTAATGGGCAACCTTACATCAAGAAGGGGTATGCTCACTGGTAATGAAACAAAACCAGGTGTACAAGTAATCAATGCCGAAGTTCCACTTGCAAATATGTTCGGTTATGCAACCGACCTTCGTTCTCAAACACAAGGAAGAGGAACTTTCACAATGGAATTCGAGAAATATCAAGAAGTTCCACGCTCAATAGCCGAGGATATAATTGGAAAAAGGGCAAAAAAGAATTAAAAATTTTTAAAAACATATGAAAAACATTTTGAAAAAAAATATTTGTATGTTAAACTTACAAAGTAATAAAAAAAAGAAAAAGGAGATTAATAACTATGGCACAAGCTTATGTTAGAAACAAACCACACGTAAACGTTGGTACAATTGGTCACGTAGACCATGGTAAAACCACTTTGACAGCCGCTATCGCTATGTGGAGCGCCCTTAATGGTAACGCTGACAAAATGGACTATGCAGATATCGATAAAGCCCCAGAAGAAAAGGCAAGAGGTATCACAATTAACACCGCTCATGTTGAGTACGAAACAGCAAATCGTCACTATGCCCACGTAGACTGCCCAGGACACGCAGACTATGTTAAAAACATGATTACCGGTGCAGCACAAATGGACGGAGCAGTTCTTGTTGTTGCTTCAACAGACGGTCCTATGCCTCAAACAAGAGAGCATATTCTTCTTGCAAGACAGGTTGGCGTTCCATACATTGTAGTATTTATGAACAAAACTGACCAAGTTGACGACCCAGAACTTCTTGAACTTGTTGAAATGGAAATCCGTGACCTTCTTACAGAATATGGATTCCCAGGAGATACAACTCCAATTATCAAAGGTTCAGCTCTTAAAGCTCTTGAAGCAGCAAAAGCTGGCAATGCAAACGATGCAGCTTGCAAACCTGTTGAGGAACTTCTTGCAGCTCTTGACTCTTATATTCCAGAGCCTCAAAGAGAAATCGACAAACCTTTCTTAATGCCTGTTGAAGACGTATTCACTATCACTGGTCGTGGTACTGTTGCAACTGGTAAGGTAGAAAGAGGTCAAGTTAAAGTTAACGACGTTGTAGAAATCGTTGGTCTTGGCGCTAAGAAACAAACCGTTGTTACCGGCGTTGAAATGTTCCACAAATCACTTGACGCAGCTATCGCAGGTGATAACGCAGGACTTCTTCTTCGTGGTATCCAAAGAAACGAAATCGAAAGAGGTCAAGTTCTTTGCAAACCAGGCTCAATTAACCCACACACTAAGTTCATTGCAGAAGTTTACGTTCTTAAGAAAGAAGAGGGTGGCCGTCATACTCCATTCTTCAATGGTTACCGTCCGCAATTCTATTTCAGAACTACCGATATCACTGGTGTTATCGAACTTGAGAAGGGCGTAGAAATGGTTATGCCAGGCGACCACGTTAATATGACAGTAAGCCTCATCAACCCTATCGCTATCGAGCAAGGACTTCGTTTCGCTATCCGTGAAGGTGGCAGAACAGTTGGTTCTGGTGTAGTTTCTTCAATTATCGAATAATTACACACCTTGTCATTCTGACCTGCACTCTCACTGTCATTTCGACCGAAACGCAGTGGAGCGGAGAAATCTATGAAATAAAAAAAGACATGATAAACTCATGTCTTTTTTTTGCTTTCAGCAAAGCACACGAATTGTGTGCATTATTGCAATTATATAACTTTGTCGTGCATATGCAAATGGTGCCCGCTTGCCTCTGCACTTCGCGTTATCGAGTAATTAACACCTTGTCATTCTGACCTGCACTCCCTCTGTAATTCTGACCTTTTCCATTTTTGTCTTTTCGACCTGCACTCTCACTGTCATTTCGACCGAAACGCAGTGGAGCGGAGAAATCTATGAAATAAAAAAAGACATGAAGTTATCATGTCTTTTTTTTGCGTTGTTTTGGTTGTTACGGAAGTACTTATTAATAATTATAACCTCGCTTTTCTATATTCATCTAAATAAATTGTCATAACATCTATAAAGTGTTGTTCCTTTTTGCTTTTTATCTTATCTATTGTAAAAATATCTTTAAAACTAAGTCCTGTACCTTGACAAAACTTTATGACAGTATCTATGCTAATGCACCTATGTCGTTTATTTAAAAGGTCGCTAATTTGTCCGCAACTTAACTGGCATTTTCTCGCTAATGTAAATTTATCTTGTTGTGTCTCTAACATATAAAATCTTATCTTGTCGTTATTCACTATTACATCCATATTTTACCTCCTTATTCAAAAAGTGAATATCTTATTATAGCGGACGATTTACGTCCGTGTCAAGTATTTTTATGGGGTTTTGGTTTAAAATTATAATAATGAAAGTAGAGTTTGGTAAAAGGTTGGCTGAATTAAGAAAAGATAGGGGGTTAACTAAATCTCAGTTGGCTGAGGTTTTTTATGTTACTCGTACAACCATATACCACTGGGAAAAAGAAATACAACAACCAAGTTTTGAAGTATTAGTTGATATAGCACAATTTTTTCAAGTTTCCGTCGGTTATCTTTTAGGTACAGAAGACTAAAATAGAAAAATTGAATACTTGTAGAAAATAATTCAAATATGGAATAATATTTTTCTATGGAAACTAAATTTGCAAAAAGATTAAAAGAAGTTAGATTAGAAAATAATTTGACACAAAAAGAGTTAAGTCGAATGCTTGATACATATCAGTCTACTGTAGCAAAATGGGAATTAGGCGAATTGGAGCCTAGTATAAACATGATATACAATATTTGCAAAGCATTAAAAGTGAGTGCTGACTATTTAATTGGTCTTATAGACTAATCTTTTTTTATTTTTTAATAAAGCCAGTTGCTTTATTTAATCTTTATATTTTTAGCTATTGCTCCAGATATTGGAGCAGTATTGCAAGATGTTTTTTTATTAGCTATACTAATTATATGAATTTAAAGTTTAAAGACAGATTAAAAGAAATAAGAAAGGAACAGGGGCTATCACAGACAATGTTGGCAGAACGTTTAAACATTAATCGTTCTGCTGTAGCAAAATGGGAATTGGGAGAAATAGAACCAAACCTTACTATGCTTATGAAGATTTGTGTAGAACTAGGTGTTTCTGCTGATTTTTTAATTGGATTACAAGATTACTAGCAAGAATGTTTAGTAGTCTTTTTTATTTGATTTTTAATTTGCTTTATGCTATTCTCTTGTTAAGAGGTGAAGTATGGGATTTATGGGTTATGTATTCAAAGCGCTTGGCTTTGAGGGCAGTGAGCAGAAAGCAAAACCTGATAAAAAACCTAAAACAAAGGCTACATATAAGTTTAAAGATGGTAAAACTACAAATAGGGTAGACCATATTGACGGCATTCCTGTTTACTATCCCGTCACTTTTTTGCAAGCCAAAGATTATGCTCAGTTCTTAAAAGATAAAAAAGCGGTTATAATAAGTATTGAAAGTTGTGATAAAGGTGAAAGCCAAAGAATACTTGACTATTTTCATGGTGTAACCTATGGCATGAACGCTAAGTTTATTGTCCTTGATGAAGATAGACTTTATCTTTTGCTTCCAGAGGGGCTTGAAGTTGAAGAATAAAAATAGGTGGATACCGCTTATTATTGCCATAGTGCTTTCATTAGCGGTGTTTGGGGTAGATATAGGCACAAAATATTATTTTGACAGCTTTTTGGGCAGTGAGCCTGTTTCTTTTTTGCCAGGATTTATTAGGTTTATTAAAGTTCATAACACTGGCGCGGGCTATGGCATATTTGAGGGAAAAACAATTTTCCTCATAATATTAACAGCATTATTAATTGGTATATTTATAGCTTGTTATGTTTTAAAATTTGTTAAGAGTAAGACGCAAATATCAAAAACACTAAGTGTCGCATTTGGCTTTATTGTTGGTGGCAGTTTTGGGAATCTATTTGATAGAATTTTCTTGGGTTATGTTCGCGATTTTATTGATTTTGACTTTATGACTTTTCCAGTATTCAACCTTGCCGATGTTGCTTTGTGTATCGGAATTGTAATTTTAATTGTCTATTTCCTATTTATTATGCCAAAAGAAAAACCTAAGGAAGAAAAATGAATTTGTTTTATATAGATGAAAGTGAAAAAAACAGCCGTTTGGATATCGTTTTTAATAATAGATATCCTAATTTTTCACGTGCTTATATTAAAAATATGATAGACGAAGGCAAAATTCTTCTTGAGGGCAAAAAGGTTAAGGCGGGCGAAAAGGTTAAATTAGGTCAAAAGGTGGAGTTTGAGATTAGCGAAGTAAAACCTCTTGACGCTATGCCACAAAATGTTGAGTTTGAAATAGTTTATGAAGATAAGGATTTGATAGTTGTCAATAAGCCGCAGGGGTTGGTGGTGCATCCGTGTTCTTCCACTCGTGACGGCACTCTTGTCAATGGGCTATTATATAGAATAAAAGATTTGAGTGGAATAAATGGCGTTCTTCGCCCAGGCATTGTACATAGACTTGATAAAGACACTTCAGGACTTATGGTGGTCGCAAAAAATGATACGTCGCATATCTCGCTTGCGGGGCAGATTAAAGAAAAAACTTGTAAGCGTAAATATTTGGCACTTCTTGACGGGAACTTGAAAGAAGATGAAGGGGAGATAAAAACCTATCTTGAGCGAAGTAAGTCAGATAGGAAAAAAATTGCAGTGTCAGATAAGGGTAGAATTGCAATTACCCAGTATAGGGTGATTAAAAGATTTACCACCGCCTGTCTTGTTGAATTTTCACTGAAAACGGGGCGTACTCATCAAATCCGTGTTCATGCCAAGTCGCTTGGCCACCCAGTAGTGGGGGATAAAGTTTATGGAAAAGCGGTTAAGGGTCTTAATGGTCAACTTCTTCACTCCTACTCCTTAGAATTTACCCACCCACGCACAGGCGAAACAATGAAATTTGAAATACCCTTACCAGAACACTTTGAAAAATATCTAAAAAAATTAAAAGAACAATAAAAAGCCATAGTTTATCACTATGGCTATTTTTCAGAGTGGTGTCTGTCCAAACATATTATCGCGGAAACAATAGGGTTTCCGCCCCGCTTATGGAAGAGGACTAGGTGGAGAAACCGCGAGGGTAGCGGTTAGCACATTTTCAATGTGCGTGTACGCGTAAAAATAAAAACTTTAATCTTTAACGATTAAAGTTTTTATGTGCCGAAATGGTGCCTCCCCAGTTTAGTGTCTAATCTCAGTAAGGCTAACCCCGCGTTTCTTCCTCTCAATTTCAATAGTGTTAGAAAGCAGGTCGCGTACTTCATAAGGGTGTGCGATATGCCTTAAGTGGAAAACTGGTGTATCAGCATCATCTGTCATAATTTCTATTGTTCCGGTACGGAAAATGAGGTCGATAAGTGAGCGATGCATAGAGATATCATTGCATCTATACACATTTGTTTCGTGTATAATTGCAGATAAAAAGCCCTTATGTCTGAAAAGTTTTACCCATTCGCCCTCTTTTTGTACTAAATAATATCTATAAAAAGACCATGGAAGACCGAAATGTCTTTTTCTATCCTGCCAAACAATTTCAGCACCCTTTTCAAATCTCATATTTACCTCCTGAGGAATTTATATCTATATTTTATACGAAATTTATTGAAATGTAAAGGATTTTATTAAAAAAAGGACTAAATTATTAGTCCTTTTCTTGTTTTTTATTCTTTTAGCATCTGTTTCCGCAGGTTGTGCCACAGCCACATAATAATAAGATAAGTATTAAAGTGCAAGTGTCGATACCGCATCCGCCGTTATTACCACCGCAAAGG
>CANBAX010000017.1 GCA_947366645.1 uncultured Clostridia bacterium | reverse complement strand
ACAGACAAATTGGAGAAGAAGTAATGAAGATTTTGTTTTTAGGTACCCCTCATTTTTCCCGCCTTGTGCTTGAAAAACTTTGTGCTTCAAAGCATGAAGTGGTTGGCGTGATTACCCAGCCTGATAGACCCTCTGGGCGCGGGCATAAAATGGTGGCGAGCGAGGTGAAGGAATATGCTACTATGAAAAATATTCCTGTTAACACCTTTGAAAAAGTCAACAAAAGTATGGAGGAAGTGCGAAAAATAGATTATGACTACGCACTGACCGCTTCCTTTGGGCAGATACTTTCCTCTGAATTTTTGACAAACAGACCCTGCCTTAATGTACACCCCTCTCTGCTTCCACAATACCGCGGAGCGACACCTATTCAAACCGCACTTTTAAATGGGGACAAAGTGACCGGCGTAACCATTATGAAAGTGGTGAGAGAGGTAGATGCAGGAGATATCCTTTTGCAGGAAAAGTACAACATCTTAGAAGAGGACAACACCGACTCCCTTATGGAAAAGTTGGGAGTCTTAGGCGGCGAAATGGCAGTGAAAGCCTTTGATTTAATAGAAAGTGGCAAGGCGAAATTTATACCGCAAGACGCAAGCCGTGCCACCTTTGTGAAAATGATTTCAAAAGAGGACGGCAGGATAGATTTTAACAAAACAGGAAAAGAAATAGTAAACAAGTTTCGTGCCTACGGCAGCAAACCTAGTGTTTATTTTATGTTAGGTGAAGATTTTATCAAAGTGGGCGGAGTGAAAGATGTAAGCAGTGAGTTTAATGGTAGTACAGGCAGGCTTATTTCCACAAAAAAGAGATTTATCATTGGTTGCAAGAATGGAGCGGTTGAGATTTTATACGCTCAGGCACCTTCTGGAAAGATGCTGAAAGCTCAGGACTTTTTGAATGGTTACCATTTTAAAGAGGGCGAAAATGCTGAGTGATTTATCTTTAAAAGAACTTAAAGAGTACGCAAAGGATTTAGGACTGCCAGAGTATCGTGGTAGTCAGATTTTTGATGCGATTTATAGTGGAAAGACACTGGAAGAAATTTCCAATTTGCCAAAGTCCGTGATAGAGCAAGTTTGTAAGGACTGGCCAAGTTACAAGATAGTAAAAAGATACGATAGTAAAGACGGCACAAAAAAATACATTATTGAGTTTGACGACGCCGAGGTTGTGGAATGCGTGCTTATGAGTTACAAATATGGCAACACCCTTTGCGTATCAACTCAGGTTGGCTGCCGAATGGGTTGCAAGTTTTGTGCCTCCGGTCTTAACGGGCTTAAGCGAAACTTAACAAGTGGCGAGATGCTGGGGCAGGTGCTTCTAGTCAACAAGGATTTAGGTGGCACAGTAAAAGAACGAAAAATAACCAACATTGTGCTTATGGGTAGTGGAGAGCCGTTAGATAATTATGACAATGTGATTAAATTTTTAAGGCTGGTGACAAGCGAAGATGGTCTTAACATCAGTGACCGCAATATATCTCTTTCCACCTGCGGTTTAGTGCCTCAAATTCACAGGCTTGCTGAGGAGGGGCTAAATATTACTTTAACGATTTCTCTTCACGCACCAAATGACGAGATAAGGCAAAGGACAATGCCGATAGCAAACAGATATTCTATTAAAGAAATTTTAGATGCTTGCCGAAACTACATTGATAAAACCAAAAGGCGGGTGGCTATTGAATACACCCTTATAAAAAATGTAAACGACAGCAAGGCTTGTGCGAATGCGCTTATTTCCCGCTTGAAAGGTTTACTTTGCCATGTGAACATAATCCCGCTGAACTATGTCAAAGAAAGGGGACTTACTGGTACAACTAGAAAAGAGGCGTATCAGTTTGTAGGATTACTTGAAAAAGGTGGACTTTCTGCCACTGTACGTCGCACCATGGGCGAAGATATATCGGGTGCTTGTGGGCAGTTAAGAAACTCCTATCTGGGAGGTAAGGCATGAAAGGACTTGTTATAAAAAAGAACGCAGGACTTTATGACATTGACACGGGTAAGATAGTCGCAACAATAAAAGCCTTAGGCAATGTTAAAAAGCATGGGCTTTATGTTGGCGATTATGTAGAATTTACAGAAGTAATTACCAAGGTGGAGGAGAGAAAAAACTTACTTATCCGGCCTCCTCTTGCCAACCTTGACAAACTATTTATTGTTGCGTCTTCTATTCCAAAACCAGATTTTGTTTTAATAGACAAACTAATCGTTTACTCATTAGTAAAGGGTATTGAGCCTATTATTGTAATAAATAAAACGGATATAATGGACGAGTGCCTTCAAAGTGAGATAAAAAGCATCTATAAAGATGCTGTCAAAATGATATTTGTTTCAGCCGAAAAGGGCGAGGTGGGCGACCTTAAAAAAGAGATTAAGGGAATTACCGCTTTTGCGGGGCAGAGTGCGGTGGGAAAAAGTTCACTGATAAACGCCTTGCTTGGAAAGGAGCAGGCAGAGGTAGGCGACCTATCCAAAAAGGTGGAAAGAGGCAAGCAGACTACAAGAATGACCTGCCTTTATCGATGTGACAAGGGCTATATTGCTGACACGGCAGGATTTTCACTTCTTGATGCCACACTTGTACTTCCGATAACTCCGCAAGAGTTGGGAAGATATTACCCAGACTTCTTAAAATATCTACAAAATTGTAAATTTCGCTCTTGTTTACATGAAATTTCTGGAAATTGTGGTATAATAGAGGGGGTAAGACAGGGTAAAATTAACAAAATCAGATATGAAAGTTACCTAAAAATACTAAGTGAGTTAAAAGGAAGATAAGATGAAAAGAAATTATGTAGATATTTCGGTTTCCACCGACCCGATTTCAGATTATCAGGAAATTATTGAGTATACCAAGATGCTTCAAGGCGAAGCCGATTTTATCCATTGTGATGTTATGGACGGCTTGTTTGTGCCTAAAAAAACCTATGAGCATACTGTGGTGGACAGCATAAATCAAAACACGCTTACCATGCTTGATGTCCACCTTATGGTTAAAGAGCCAATGGAGCAGCTTGAAAATTACATAAGGGCGGGGGCAAACATTTTAACAGTGCATTATGAGGCCTTTGAAGACAAAGAACTTCTTACTAAAGCACTTAAATACATTCAAAGTAGAGGGGTACTTGCTGGACTTGCGTTTAACCCTAGCACACCTTTTACCGATGTTAAGCTTTTTTGTTATGATATAGACCTATTGCTTGTAATGAGTGTTGAACCTGGGGCGAGTGGGCAAAAAATGATAGCAAATATATCTTCGCGTATAAAAAACATTTTCGACTTTAGGCAGGCGAACAATTTGAATTTTAAAATTGAAGTGGACGGGGGTGTAAATGACGAAAATGCCCAGTCTCTTATCGAAGCTGGGGCGGATATGCTTGTAAGTGGAAGTTATGTTTTTAAATCAAAAGACAGAAAAGAGGCTATAAGTCAGCTTAAAAAATTTAAAGGATAATTACATTTCCACAAAGCACATCAAAATAAGAAAAAGTTTGAATGCATTGCGCTTTGCCATCAAGCTTCACAGTAAATACACTTGGATAGACATCTTTAATCACTCCGTTAATGGTGTCTATTTTTTTTCGCCCTCTATTTATGTTCATTTCAACAGTAACACCTTTTAAAGCACTTATCTTTTGTTTGACCTCATCAAGGCCTAAGGTTATCTTTCTCATATAATTCTCCTTAGTAAAATATTGCCTACTCAAAAATTTTTAAACATTTAAGTCATATTTGTCCTATATGCCGAGTATGATATACCGATATCGCAATGAGAGGGGGAATAAAATGGCATTCGAATCAAACAATTTTAATGTGGTAAGAAAGACAAAGTTACCAAAGAGTGAACTTAGTGTTGAATGCAACATTGCTTGCCAAATGGCAAAAATCCTTACTGTTTCTACTGTGGCGACGGTAGTAAGCAGCGAGGTGCTTAATGGCAGCATCAATTACGCAGGAAACATTGATGTCAGAATAGTCTATATGACTGAAGACGGAGAGATAGGAAGCGTATCTTCTGCTTGTCCTTTCACGTCTAAATTTGAGGGCGACTATATCACAAGTGGCCAAAAAGCAATTATAAGCGTCAAGGTTATTGATAGCCAAATTGAAAATGTTGGCACTGACAGCGTGCGTCTTGTATGCAATGTTGAGCAGTCTGGCGTTCTGATTTCTAATCAAGAAATTCATTCAATTCAGTCTAATGACCCAGATGTATGCACCAAAACCGAAGAAATTGAAGTGATTAGATTTGTTGGTGAGGCCACTGAAACGGCTGAGGTGAAAAGTGAACTTCTTGTAAGAGAGCCTATTAAGAAACTTATCTTAACTGAAAGTCAAGCACTTATAAAGGGTGTAGAAAGCGGAGTTAACTTTGTTTCAGTAACTGGAGAGGTTGTAACTCGTATACTTTATCTTACTGAAAATGACAAATTTGAAACCGGCTATGTTTATGAAGGCTTTAAAGAAGAAATAGAACTTGAAGGTGCGACAAGAGATAGTCAGGTTGAAGCGTATGCTTTTGTTAAATGTGACAGCACTGTTACCGATATTGAAGAAAGCGATAAGGGGCTGAAAATTGCACTAACTATTCCAGTGGTTTTTGCTGTAAAAGCCTATGAGAAAGCAAGTGTTACTGTAATAAAGGATTTATACAGTGTTAACAATGAAATCAAAGTATCAACAGAGTCCTTTGATATGAGTGTTGTTTGCCCAATGGAACTTGTTGAGGGCAAGATAGACGGCACACTTACTCTTGACGATAATCAGCCAAGGGTTGATAAGATTATGTTTGTGGGCGGAAACAATGTGGTTGTAAGCAACAGTTATATCAAAGACGGCGAAATCGTAATTGAAGGAATTGCTTCAACAAGTGTTGTTTACCTTAATGACGAACTTGGTACTTTTAATAGCGTACAAATAGATGTACCTTTTGTAATTACCGATAAATTTAATCATGAAAATATTGAAGGCATTTTAAATGTTGATGCAGTTGTGTGCGATGTTGATGTTGTTGTAAAGAAGGGACGTGAGTTTTATTATGACGCCAAAGTTAAAGCAACCGTTAACTACTGTCACCCAGAGGTATCAGGTGTTATAACAAACGCAGAAGCACTTGAAACATATCCTGAAAAAGACTACGGCATGGAACTTATCTTTGCACGCCTAGGTCAAGATTCTTGGGAAATAGCCAAAGAGGCACATATCCGAGAAGAACAATTAATTTTACAAAATCCTGAAATTTTATTCCCATTACAAGAAGATAAAAACCTTGTTCTGTTTTATCAGAAACAGGCAAATTAAAATAAGCCCTTGCGTTCCGCAAGGGCTTATTTTTTCTTTTTACTTAGATTTTGACATATTTTTCATTATACCTCTTAAATTTTGGTCAAAAAATCTTTTAAGAGGTTTTTATGAAATACATAATATCAATTTTATCAGTGGTGGGAATAGCGGTTATATTACTTGTCTGTGGTATCTGTCCTTCCGGCGGTCAAGAGGTGGAATATTTGCGAATCCATATTCGTGCGAACTCTAATTCTGAAATTGACCAAGCTGTGAAATATATCGTTAAAGACGCGGTGGTTGAGGCACTTATTCCTATTTTAAGTGAAATTCACACCAAAGACGAGGCGGTAAAGGCTATGGAAGACAATTTCAATTACATAGAAAGCGTGGCAAATGCAGTTTTAAAAGAGGAAGGGTTTTCTTATACCGCTCACGCAAAAATCAATAACGAGTATTTTCCATTGCGTACCTACGAGAATAAAAATGGTAATCTTACCCTTAAAGAAGGGTACTATGACGCACTCATTTTAGAGCTTGGCAGTGGCAGTGGAAACAACTGGTGGTGTGTGGTTTATCCTGCATTTTGTTTTACCGAAACCAAAAATTTCGACAATATTGTGTATATTTCTAAAATTTGGGAAATACTTAAAAGTGTAACATAAAAATTTTTTGGAGGTAAAAATGAAAAAAATACTAATGTTGACACTTTCAATGTTTTTCTGCTTTTCTATTGGATTGGTTGCCGTAGGCTTTACATATTTCAATAGTCCCACCCCAAGCAGTGACATTGTAGAAACACTTACGAAGGCACAAAATCGTACTGTGCAAACAAAACTTAAGAGATGGGGTTACTATAAAGGTGCGGTAGATGGCATTTATGGCGCGCAAACAAAGGCTGCTGTAAAATTATTCCAAAGAAAAAATGGACTTACCGCAGACGGAATTGTAGGACCTAAAACTGCTGCCGCACTTGGTATGAGTCTTGGTGGTAGCACCGGAAGTAACCAGTCCTCAAGTGACCTTAATCTTCTTGCTAGGTGTGTTCATGCAGAGGCTAGAGGTGAGCCTTATGTTGGACAGGTGGCTGTTGCGGCGGTTATTCTTAACCGTGTAAGAAGTGCTTCTTTCCCTAACACTATTTCAGGCGTTATCTATCAGCCTTGGGCTTTCACTTGTGTAAATGACGGACAAATCAATTACACGCCAAATGACAGTGCATATAAGGCGGCACAAGATGCACTTAATGGTTGGGACCCAAGTTATGGCTCTCTATATTACTACAATGCTAGTACAGCGACAAGCAAATGGATTTATTCAAGAAAAACTGTGGTTACCATTGGTAAACATGTGTTCGCAATATAGGAGGCTATCATGACAGAAAATCAAACTAAGAAACAAAATAAACGATATAAAGGTGCTGTAATTGGTCTTTCTATTGCCACCGGTGTGCTTGCCTTAGGCACAATAGGCTTTGGTATAGCATATGGCGTCATGCAAAACGATGCTAATGAGTATGGCACAAGGCTTGAAAGCATTTATCAAAAAAACTTTTATGACCTTGTTGACAGCGTAAATAACAGTGAAATAAAGTTGTCAAAAATATTAAATTCTTCCACATCTGCCTATCAAAAGAAACTTTTAACAGAGGTGTCAAGAAATGCGACTGAGGCGGAAGTTAGTATTTCTTCACTTCCACTTTCTCAAGATGATGTGAATGAAAATGTAAGAATGGTCAACCAAATGTCTGGTTATACTTCAACACTTGCGGACAAACTTGCAAAAGGTGGCAGTTTGACGAGTGCTGAAAAAGACACACTTCAAGATATTTATGATAATATTCTTTCACTTAAGGCGCAACTTAACAAGTTTGCTAGAAAAATACAAAGAGGATATAACATTTTACATAACAGTATGGACCTTGAGTCCGGCGACTTCTCGACGCAAATGTCACAACTTCATGATGTGGACATAGAATACCCAACTATGATTTATGACGGACCTTTCTCAGATTCAGTAACAAATGTTGCTATTAAAGGGCTTAAGGGCGACAAGGTGACTAAAGAGAGGGCAAGTGAAGTTATATCTGCCAAATTTAAAAATATAGTTACCCTTGATTATGAAGGGGAAACCAAAGGAAGATTTGAAACATTTAACTTTAGACTTAAAAACACCGATGAAGAAATGCTTTATGTTCAGGTATCTCAAATAGGAGGACATATTCTTACCGTCAGTGGAACAGGTAAAAGCGGAAATGGCACAAGTCTTCAAGAAGAAGATGCAGAGCGCTTAGCTCTTGACTTTGCAAAAAGCAATGGCATTGAAAACCCTAAGGTGGTTTGGAAGGACAGTATAGGTGCGGACGCCTACTTTAACATTGCACCTATTCAAAGCGGAGTAGTGCTTTACCCAGACCTTGTAAAGGTGAAAATTGACCTTGATTCGGGTACAGTGGTGGGTTATGATGCAACTACGTATTTCACAAACCATGTGCCTCGCAGTTTAGGTTCATTTAGTATTAGTCTTGACTCTGTAAGAAGTAAAGTGCCAATTTCACTTACCATAGTAGGGGAAAGAAAGGTGCTTGCCCCACTTGATTATAATAGAGAGATACTTTGCTATGAATTTGAATGTGTGAATAGTGAAGATACCTTCTACATCTATGTAAATGGAAGTACTGGTGATGAAGAAAATATCTTAAAAGTAATTAAAACAGACGACGGAAGCAAATTATTGTAAAATAAAGAAACACAGACGATGAGTCTGTGTTTTTTGTCACATATAAACTTGCACGGGGTTGTTCGCGCAAAAAACTAAAACAAAATTGAGTAATCTATTTTATTCAGCGGATAATGTTTTATTGTAGCCTTCAAGTACTACAGATTTAATCATCTCTCTTGTTTCAGTATTGATAGGGTGAACTATATCTTTATAATCTCCCTCAGGTGTCTTTCTTCTTGGCATGGAAATGAAGAGTCCATCTTGTCCATTTATTACCTTAATGTCATGTACTACAAAGCAGTCGTCAATAGTGATAGATGCCACTGCCTTTAATTTTGCATCGTCCTTTGTTACGAGTCTTACTCTTACGTCTGTGATTTTCAAATGTCTTTACCGTCCTTTTATTCGATTAGCCATGTAAGCCTATAAATATATTACTCTTTTTTTATGAAAATTACAAACGATTTTTACTCTTTTTCATTTCTACCGTGATTTTAACAACACTTTTATGAGTTTATTCATAAAAATTAATATGGTGTTTGTATATAGTGGCGTAAAAATTCATTATTCCATTTTTGGCAGTGGCGAGGGCGTTCCTTGTCTACTTTTGCATGGCTGGGGAGGAAGCGGTAAGGTTTATAGTGGACTTATCAAAAATTTTCCGTCAAGAAAGTTTATCACGGTGGACTTTCCACCCTTTGGAAAAAGCCAAAAACGAATTAAAGACTGGAACATATTCACATATGCAACTATGGTGATGAGTTTATGTGAACATTTGAATATATCTAAATGCGATGTGCTTGGTCACTCTTTTGGCGGGCGAGTGGCTATTCTTTTGGCGTCACTTAAAAAAAGTTTAATCCGTTCTTGTGTGCTGGTAGATAGTGCGGGACTTAAACCTAAACGCAAAATGGATTATTATTTTAAACTTTACAGATACAAAATATTAAAAAAGTTGGGGTATTACCTTCCAGACGCTGGCTCGGAAGATTACAAAGTGCTTTCCGAGGATATGAAAAAAGTGTTTGTTGCGGTGGTAAATCAATACTTAGATGAATATTGTCCGCTTATCACTGCCAAAACACTTATTGTGTTTGGCAGAAATGATAAAGAAACTCCGGTTTATATGGGAAAAAGGTTACACAAACTTATTAAAAATTCCCGCTTTGTAGTACTGGAAGATGCTGGACATTACTCATTTTTAGATAGTCCACTTGTATTTTACAAATATTTAGAAGATTTTTGGGAGGAAGTATGAGCTTTTTATATGGCTTTTTGATGCTTATAGTTTTGGTTTTGTGGGCATATGTCTATATGAAAACCTATCAACTTGAGGGGTATAAAATAGGCAAATTCTTTGATAAAGCCCTTTCTTTTAGCCTTGCTTATGGCAAGAAAAACAAACTTATATTGACGAAACGAATGTGGCGATACGTTATTATATATATCATTTTCACATATGCACTTATGGTGATTAATTGCCAGTTTACACCACACTGGGCGCTTATTATCTTCAACTTCCTTATTTATTTCTTACTAACACCGCTTTTTATGGTGATAGTTCATTTTATAGTACTTCCTATTGAAATTTTAATTAAAAGATACTATATGGGAAAAGCAGCACGCAAACTTGCGACTAAATCCTGCAAAAGAATAGGCATTACTGGAAGCTATGGCAAGACATCAACCAAAAATATTTTGGCGGCAATTCTTGGAAAAGAATACAAGGTGTGTGCGACACCAGCAAGCTATAACACTGAAATGGGTATTTGCAAAACCATTTTAGAAAAACTTGATGACGAGGACATTTTTATTGCGGAAATGGGGGCAAGGAAGAGGGGAGATATAAAAACTCTGACTGAGTTTGTACGCCCTCAGTACGCCATACTTACTACGGTGGGCCCTCAACACCTTGAAAGTTTTAAAACGCTGGAAAACATTGAAGAAACCAAATATGAACTTTTGAGATTTATGGACAGAGAGGGCAGTGCAGTTATTAATGGCGATAGCAAAAGCAACCTTAAATTATACAAGAAATGCAAAGTATCTAAGTTTTTGACCTGTGTTGAAGGCTCTTATGCTTGGGCAAAAGATATTAAAATGGGAAAGGAAGGAAGCAGGTTTACCCTTTTAATTGAGGGGCAGGAGGTTGAACTTAAAACTCGACTTTTAGGAAAATGCAATATTGACAATATTGTCACCGCCGCAGCCCTTGCCTATATTATGGGAATTTCTTTGAAGGACATAAAAGATGCAGTTTCCCGTCTTGAGCCAACACCTCACAGGCTTGAGTTAATCAAAAATGGTAGCGTTAGTATTATTGATGATTCCTACAATTCAAATATTACAGGTGCGATAGAGGCACTTAAAGTGCTGGATAGTTTTGAGGGAAGAAAAATAGTTATTACCCCTGGGTTTGTGGAAATGGGCGACAGGCAAAGCGAATTGAATTTTAGGCTGGGCGCTGAAATTGCCGATATTGCGGATTATGTAATTATTATGAATGATACAAACAAAAACGATATACTTTCTGGACTTATCTCCCACAACTTTAAAAAAAGCAATATCTTTTTTGCAAAGGACAGAGATAAGCAAAAGGATTACATTTCGCGGCTAACTACAGACGGGTGCGTAATTCTATTTGAAAATGACTTGCCAGATAATTTTAGTTAAAGGAGAAAAAAATGAAAGATGTTTTAGCGGTGATTTTTGGTGGCAAAAGTGTTGAACATGATATTTCTATCATTACGGCGATGCAGGTGCTTAAAAACTTAAGCCCGAGTTACAACACTCTTCCCGTCTACATACACCCCGACGGGAAATGGTACATTGGAGATAATCTTGACAGAGCGGAAACTTTTTTAAATTTCGAGAAGAATGTAATTAAGAAAAAACAGGTGACACCGGTGCTGGGCAAACCTTATCTTGTGGTGGAAAGCGGAGGCAAATACAAAAAACACATAAAGGTGGACTGCGCCCTGCTTTGCACTCATGGAAGAAATGGGGAGGACGGTACATTACAAGGCGTGCTTGATTTATGCTTTATTCCTTACACCTCTTGCTCGACCCTATCAAGTGCGATATGCATGGATAAGGCTATTGCAAAAAGAATTATGCGTTCTTACAAAATTGCGTCGCCTAAATTTGTGGATTTTTATGCAAGCGAGTACAGAAAAAATAAATTTCAAATTTTAAACAAAGTCAATGTTGAACTTTCCTTTCCGCTTATTATAAAACCTGCGTCACTTGGAAGCAGTGTGGGTATCAGCATATGTGAAAATGTTGATAC
>CANBAX010000016.1 GCA_947366645.1 uncultured Clostridia bacterium | reverse complement strand
TCAAAACTCTCTTTTTTTAAAAGACAAAATTTCAAAAAAAGAAAATTTTATACAACTTGTTTGAAAATTATTTGACTGGGGGGGGGGAACTTTATGATACACTCTAATTACAAAAAGGGGGAAGTATGAATAAAAAACTATGGACAATAATCGCATCAGTTGTGCTTGTGGCAGGACTGATAATAGGTTTATCTTTTTTACCTAAAGGTAAGCCAGAGGGGGAAGGTAAGAATTATAACATAATTTGTGCAAATTCCAGTGTTCCACCAACACTTGCAGCAATGGACTCTATCTTAGATGGAGGTGATACTTATGCTTATATACAAAGGGGAAAAACTTTTTCTGGGATTGGTGAACTTGCTAACCAAGGATTTACCAATGCAGGATTTTTGACAAATAGTCAAGCGAATGAAATTTCACCACAAGCAGTAACGAAGATGGTGGATAATGTTAAAAGGATTAAGGCTAATGATAAGAATGCTACATTTAATATATATGTAACTGACTTTGATGCTTATGCAGGCTTTGCAATTGGTATATATGCTGGGCTTAAAGATGAAGATTACAAAGTAGTGATGATCGAAGATGGTTCAAGTACTTATGCCAATTTTTATAATTACTTTATAAGCGGAAAAACTTATACTGAAGAGAATGATCAGCCTTTTGAAACTTTTTCTACTCTCCTAAATTCAGCAAAGACACAAATCGCAGCAATGAAATCCGATGTGGGTAATCCACTAACTGGCGAAAACCTCAAAATGGGAAATCCTTATGTTGTTTACGCGCTTGCAACGCTCAATAATGCAGAATATCGCGTTCAAGATATCAGCAAGATAACAAACGAATTAACCACAAGTAGTGTTGCGAATTCGAGATTAACCAAAATATATAAAGGCGAGGACAATGAATACAAAGTTCATGTAAAATCTTCGTCTATCAGTACAACAATGTCAAAATTTAATGCTGAACAAAAAGATAAATATCTTAAACTTGTTTTTGGTGCGGCAAATAAAGATGCTACAATTAATTTACTTACAAGAACAGTGGATGCAAACAACAAACAGGTTTCTTCTAAAAAGCTTGTTTATATTGGTACAAGAGTATATGGTTATAATTATGAACTTGTTGACGATTTAACTGAAGAAAATTATTCAACATATATTGTTGATTACAGTACATTACAGGCATTAGCAGACACAGACGAATTCGCAGCTTTTCTTACAACAGAGTATAATGAAGAAGACTGGAATTCTTTAAAAGCACTTATGCCAACAACTTATAGTGCAGCATATACTGCAGCATTTAATACCTTCCAAGAGTATAGATATTCATTTTCATATGTATTAAAAGAATATTGTGGCGTAGAGGAAGGAAAATATGACCTTCTATATAAAGGGCACCCTTCAGAACTTGTAGATAATATTTCAACATTTAAAGAGGAACATTATCAAGGAAATGGTTTCTCCTTTAAAAAAGAAATTTATACACTTGTAAATCATTTTCATTTTAATGATTCTTTAGGTAAGAGAATAGGAGTTATGCCTGGTGGTGTTGCTGCTGAAAATTTTGCATATCTTGGTCTTGATTTTGCAATTTGTGGACTTGATAGCTCCACTTATACTGGTTATGAACCATCAGTGCCAGTTGAATTTGTTATTGGTGGCGGTGCATATAATGTTTTCTCAAACAACCTTAAAGGTAGATATGATGCTGGTACACTCAAAGACAGCAAGGGCGATAATACATTGATTTTAAGCAAGGGAAATATTCTTAAAATGCTTGGCAGAACAGAAGAATATAATACTTGGCTTAAATCCACTTTTGGCATTGCTGAGGCAAATATAGGAAATTATGACCTTGCAAGGACAGGATTACTCGAATACTCAGCATCTCACACATCCGTAGACAAGACAATTAAGAGAAATGTATCCTTTGGGCATTATGTAGGAGATACTTATGTAGTTGACACAACAAAAGTAAATGTTGCAAATGGCACCTTCCTCTCTGATATTGTTCCTGAGTTTACAGGTACGGTACCAGAAGGTTATAAGTTTGCTGGTTGGGCATTTGTAGGACAAACCTCAACTTGGAACAGCTATTTTAACACAATAGAGGGTGACCTTCAAATGTTTGCGGTATTCTCAAAAGTAGTTGAACTTAATTCAAATTATCCAACAGATAAAGAGGACGTAAAGACAAATCTCACTGTTTACTATAATTGGGATACAAAGATAACTGATGTAACAAGCCTTAAATATGCAGTAGACGGCTATACATTTGCTGGTTGGGCAACAACAAATGATGCTACTACTGCCGAGTTTACAAATGCATCTCAACTTCCAAAAGCAAATGATGTTACAACACTTTATGCAGTTTGGACGCCAAACACAACAAAGTAATTGAGGAATTCACATGGAAAAAAGTATTAAATGGTTAAAAATCGCAAGGAAGGGGGCAGTAATGCTCGCTTCTCTTGTAGTATTTGTAGGTTTTGTTTTAGATGTAATATTTAGATATCTTGGTATTACATCTTTGATAGGTTCAAGAATGGTTGCTTCGGGTTTAATTGTTGCTTGCATAGTATATGGACTTAGTATTGGAATAACTTTTATTGTAGATAAATTGAAACGAAAGTCGCAGTCTAAGGAAGAAAATAATATATCCTCAAAGACAGGAATGATATTTAATAATAAATTCTTTAATTTTATCAATAAACATGAAGAGGTAATTAGATTATTTACCTATGTTGTTGCTTTAGCGCTTTCTTTATATTTTGCAATTAGTGCAATTATCAGCACTTACAATTGGGATATTTATTATTTCTTTTGTATTTTCTTTTGGTTGTCTCTTTTTATTGGGGTTATGGAATTATTTTACAGTAAAAATAAACAAACATTTATTACTCAAGCGGTTATCCTTGGGCTAACGCTTGGAACTCTGATTTCAGCCACTATTTTTGCACATAAACTTCATTTTGAAATAGTGTCAGGAGTAGACACAAATATTCTTAATTTCTTATATATGACTGTAACTTTATTAATGTTGGTGGTAAATCTTATAATTGTATCTGACAACGACATTATGAAGGTGAAAAGTACGCGAAATTTTGGTGCGGGAATTATTTTAATGTGTATTAGTATTTGTATTTATTATGCTAGTGAAATTGCTAAATTTCTTGTAGGCAAGTGGGAACTCAACGAGAATTTGCAGCATTTTTACGAGGTGACAAATTCGCTCACTTATGTAGTTATTGTGCTTTCTATGTTTGCAATGGTTAATGTCGCAGCAAATACAATACATTATATAAAAACTAAGAATTATTTGGGGCTTGTAGACATAGGCGCATCATTTATAAGTGTGATTTTATCGCTTTTTGGTTTACTTTACTATACTAATTTTGTGTTATTTTTATAATCACATATAAAAAACGGCATAAGCCGTTTTTTTATTTGCATTTAAATTTTAATAAATGCTATAATTCACATATGGAAAAACTAAAGCGTACCCGAAATTTTTGTATAGTAGCACATATAGACCACGGAAAGAGTACCCTTGCAGATAGACTTATCGAGCGTACCGGCACTCTTGCCAAGCGTGATATGCAGGCACAACTTCTTGACAGTATGGAGCTTGAACGTGAGAAAGGTATAACCATAAAACTCACGCCTACTAGAATGAAATATAACTATGACGGGGAAGAATATATATTGAATTTAATTGACACTCCAGGTCATGTGGATTTCACATATGAGGTGTCGCGTTCTTTGCAAGCCTGCGAGGGTGCAATACTTATCGTAGACGCTTCACAAGGTGTGGAGGCACAAACGCTTGCAAATGCCTACCTTGCAATAGACAATAATCTTGAAATACTTCCGGTAATAAATAAAATAGACCTTCCATCTGCTAGACCTGAAGAAGTAAAAGGGGAGATAGAAGATATTATTGGTGTGCCAGCGGGACATGCACCTTGCATTTCGGCAAAAGATGGTACTAATATTGACAGCGTGCTTGAAATGATAGTCAAGGAATTTCCTTCGCCTAAAGGGGATAAAGAGGGGAAGCTTAAATGCTTAATTTTTGATAGTTATTACGATAATTTTAAGGGGGCAATATGCCTTGTTAGGATTATAGATGGCACTGTTAAGCAAGGGGATAAAATTTTAATGATGCAGACAGGAAAAACCTATGACGTTACCGAAGTTGGGTTTTTTGTGCCAAATATGAAGGTGTCAGAAGTGCTGGAGGCAGGAGATGTCGGCTATATTGCGGCTTCTATAAAAACCATATCCGATGTAGCGGTAGGTGATACAGTTACACATTTAAACTCACCATGTGAGCAGCCACTTGCAGGGTATAAAAAGGTGCAACCAGTGGTGTATTGCGGTGTGTTTCCGGTAGATGGGGCAAAGTATAATGAACTTAAAGATGCACTCGAAAAACTTAAACTTAATGATGCAAGTCTTGAATATCAGCCGGAAGTCAGTGATGCACTAGGTTTTGGCTTTAGATGTGGATTTTTAGGTCTACTTCATCTTGAAATAATCACTCAACGAATTGAAAGAGAGTTTAATCTAGACCTCATTACCACCGCGCCAAGTGTTTATTATAAGGTTCATAAAACAAGTGGGGAGATAATAGAAATCTCAAATCCTTCCGACCTGCCTTCCCCAGTTGAAATAGAGTATATTGAGGAGCCGTCAGTTAAGGCAAATATATTTACCCCTCCCGAATACGTAGGTGCAGTAATGGAGCTTTGCCAAAATAAACGTGGAGAGTATAAAGGTCTGACCTATCTTGATAAAAGTAGGGTGAGGGTGGACTATATACTACCTCTTGGCGAGATAGTATATGACTTTTTTGATAGTTTAAAATCTCGTACTAAGGGTTATGCAAGCTTTGATTATGCGATGTCAGGTTTTACACGTAGCGACCTTGTACGTGTGGATATCCTACTTAACGGCGAAAAATGTGATGCGCTTTCAATAATAGTTCATAAGGACTCTGCCTATTCACGTGGAAGAGTGCTTACTGAAAAACTTAAAAAGATAATTCCGCGTCAACTTTTTGAAGTGCCAATTCAAGCGGCAATAGGTAATAAAGTCATTGCGAGAGAAACTTTGTCGGCAATGAGAAAAGATGTTCTTGCAAAGTGTTATGGCGGCGACATTACAAGAAAGAGAAAACTTCTTGAAAAGCAAAAAGAAGGTAAGAAAAGAATGCGGCGTATTGGCTCAGTTGAAATACCATCTGAGGCATTTATGTCGATATTAAAACTAGACGATGATGAGTAAAATGGCAATATATCTTCATATTCCTTTTTGTGAAAGCAAATGTATCTATTGCGACTTTGCTTCCTTTTGTAATGCGGAAAATGAGAAAGTAAGGTACTTAAAATCATTAAATGCTGAAATAGATAATTCGCCATACAAGGGGCGAGAGATAGACACAATATATATCGGAGGAGGCACTCCTTCTTGTGTCAAGGAAGAATATATCGAAGAATTACTATCTACTTTAAGAAAAAACTTTGTTTTTTCAAATAATATAGAAATCTCAATGGAATGTAATCCAAATTCAGTTAACCTTGAGAAATTGAAGAAATATAGGTCACTTGGACTAAATAGAATTTCCTTTGGTGTTCAGTCCCTTCACGACGCTTTATTAAAGAAAATAGGTAGACTTCATAATGGCGAAATTGCACTACAAGCGATAAAAATGGCACAAAGGGCAGGATTTGAAAATATCAATGCAGACCTTCTAATTGGTCTTCCAAACAGCACGATAGAGGGGATAATTGATGATGCAGGAAAATTAATACAAGCAGGAATTACTCATATTTCAGCCTATATGTTGCAGGTGGAAGAGGGGGCAAAGTTATACGCACTTGTAAAAAGCGGGAAGATATTTCTCCCCACTGATGACGAAAGCGTAGCCCAGTATGAAGCCCTTGTTTCCTTTTTGGAAAAAAAAGGTTTTATACGCTATGAAATTTCTAATTTTGCAAAAGGGCAGCATGAGTGCCGACATAATCTAAAATACTGGTCAGGTGCGGAGTATTTAGGCTTCGGACTTGGCGCCCATTCCTATGTGGAAGGGGTGCGAAAAGCAAATGCGCGTACTTTTGAAGGATATTATAAAGGCGAGATATTTATGGAAAAATTGACGCCAAAAGAGAGTATTGAAGAGATGATTATGTTAGGATTAAGGTGCCGTTTGGGATTTAGTAAAGCCAAGTTATTCAAACATGGTTATAAAATAGAGAATAATATCAACTTTAAAACCTACCTTTCTAAAGGCATTTTGACTGAAAATGGGGATAGAGTTCATTTAAATCCATCTTATTACGGCACAAGCAACTATATAATTGCAAATTTATTGCCATAAAAGTCAAAAAACGCTTGCAATTTGATAAAAACTATGTTATTATAAATTTGTAAAGCAAACTTGCTTTACGAGGTTGAGATGAAAATAGAAGAAAACATTCGTTTAAGTAAACTATTTGATGCGTATGGCGCCTTGCTTTCGCCAGCACAACAAGATATTATTTCCCAGCATTTGTTTGATGACCTAACTGGTAGTGAAATTGCAGAGAATAAAAATATCTCGCGACAAGCGGTTAAAGATGCGCTCAGAAAGGCAATAAATAAACTTGAATGGTATGAAAATAAACTTCATTTTCTTGAAAAAGCGGAAACTTATGAAGAAAAAATCCAAAAATTAAAGGAGGGGAAATAGATGGCACTTTTCTCATCATTATCAGAAAAATTTAACCATATCTTCTCCAAACTGACAAAACGTGGACGCCTGACTGAACTGGAAATAAAGGAAGCAATGCGAGAGGTTAGAATTGCCTTACTAGAAGCCGACGTAAACTATATGGTGGCAAAGGACTTTGTCAAAAATGTATCAGAAAAAGCTATAGGAGATGAGGTGCTTAAAAGCCTAACTCCAGCACAACAAGTCATAAAAATTGTTAAAGATGAACTCACCTCGCTTATGTCCTCACAAAACCAAAAACTAGCGGTAAGCCCAGCACCACCAACAATAATTATGATGTGCGGACTCCAAGGTGCGGGAAAAACAACCATGTGCGGAAAACTTGGTGCAAACCTGAAAAAGTCAGGTAAAAAAGTTCTTCTTGTTGCTTGTGATATCTATCGGCCTGCCGCTATTAATCAATTACAAGTGGTGGGTAAACAGGCGAATGTGGAGGTATTTGAGAGGGGGACACAAAACCCTGTTAAAACCTCACGCGAAGCAGTGGCGTATGCCAAAAAGCAAGGGTTTGATACCGTAATAATCGACACTGCTGGAAGACTTCATATAAATGAAGAACTTATGAAAGAACTTCAAGATGTCAAAAAAGAGGTCAGCCCTACAGAAATACTTCTTGTTGTGGATTCAATGACAGGGCAAGACGCGGTAACCGTAGCAGAGAGTTTTAATCGTGACCTAGACATTACAGGTGTAGTACTTACAAAACTTGATGGCGATACGCGTGGCGGTGCAGCACTTTCAATAAAGGCTATTACAGGTAAACCTATTAAGTTTACTGGAAATGGTGAAAAGATAGGGGATATTGAGCCATTCTATCCTGATAGAATTGCGTCAAGGATACTTGGAATGGGCGATGTGCTCACTCTTATAGAAAAGGCGCAAGAAGCGGTCAGCGAAGAGGAAGCGAAAAAACTTGAGAAGAAACTTAGGGAAAGTGCCTTTACTTTTGAGGATTACCTTACTCAACTTGAAAGTATCAAAAAGATGGGGTCACTTAAAGATATTCTGGGTATGATTCCAGGTGTAGGCTCTAAAATTAAAAATCTAGATATTGATGAGGGGCAACTTCAGGTAAATAAGGCGATAATTCAGTCTATGACACCACAGGAGCGTAAAAACCCTGATATCATTAAAGCTTCAAGAAGACAGCGTATTGCAAAGGGAAGTGGAACAAGTGTCCAACAAGTTAATATTCTCTTAAAGCAGTTTGAGCAAAGCCGAGAAATGATGAAACAACTAAAGGGTGGTAAATTCCGAGGCATGCCAAAATTCTAGTGGCTAGGCCACAAATTAAATTGATATTCAACGCTAAAAGCGAAGAATATATGTTGTAATGACAACAGAGAAAAAGTAAGAAATTATCTTACAAAGCCCAGCCTGAAAAGTCGAATCGGACTGGCGGATTTCAAAGTAACAGGACTTGTCCGCTCTTGAAATCCAGAAGGACCCCATAGGGAAGAAAACTCCCATTCCCAAAAAACTCAAAAGTTTTTCGGGGACCCGTGGGAGGTGGAGAAACCGCGAGGCAGCGAATCAAATCTTTGATTTGTGAGCGGCTGACGAGTGGTGTCTGTCCTAAAATTAACAAAAGGAGATAAAAATATGGCAGTTAAAATCAGACTTACAAGAATGGGCGCAAAAAAGGCACCATTTTATAGAGTAGTAGTTGCAGATTCACGTGCGCCAAGAGATGGAAAATTTATTGACATCATCGGCACATATAATCCAGTAACAGACCCAGCAGAAATCAAAATTGATACCGCAAAGGCTGAGAAATGGCTTAAAAATGGTGCAACTCCAACAGAAACAGCAAAGCAATTACTTGTCAAAAGTGGCGTAATAAAATAAATAGGAGTGAATATTAATGAAAGAATTAGTAGAGTACATCGTAAAAAACCTTGTAATTAATGAGGGCGCAGTTTCAGTAACAGAAACTGAGGAAAACGATGAAACAGTAATACATGTAACTGTAGCCGAAGAAGATATGGGCAGAGTTATAGGAAAGGGCGGAAAGGTCGCATCAAGTATAAGAGCGATAGTGAAGTCAATATCCGCAAGAGAAGGCAAAAAAGTCTTCGTTAAATTTGGAGAATAGTGTGATACAGGTCGCACGCATTTTAAAACCGCAGGGCATTAGAGGGGAAGTGAAAGCACTTCCACTTACTAATGTCCTTGCTGTTTTTGATGGACTTAAAGAGGTAAGAATTGACGGATTAAATGTAAAGATAATAAATCTTTCCCTCCGCCAAGGTTTTTTGTATCTGACAATAGAGGGGTGTGCCTCTCGAAATGATGCGGAAAAACTGAGAAATAAATTCATAGAAATTGATAAAGAATTGCTGGAAAAAGCAAAAGGCGAGGACGAGTTTTTAATTGATGACCTTATTGGTATGACCCTGTATGACCTTGATGGACAGTATGTTGGGCAAATTGTCGATGTGGTTGACTATGGCAGTGGAGATATATTCGTGATAGATAATAATGGTAGAACTATCGAGGCTCCATATGTAGAGAAAGCCTTTATCAAACGCGGTGAAAAACTTGTAGTTGACCGTAAAGCATTTGATGAGGTGGCGGTATGAAGATAGATATTCTTACCCTCTTTCCTGAAGCCTTTTCAGCACTTAATTGTAGCATTTTAAAGCGCGCTCAAGAAAGTGGAAAGTTAGAGATAAATATATTAAATATCCGCGATTTTTCCCTAGATAAACATGGCAAATGTGATGATTATACCTATGGCGGTGGTGCAGGAATGCTTATGACTCCACAGCCTATTTTTGATGCAGTTAATAGTGTTAAAAAAAGAGGAAGTCATATTGTTTTTGCATCTCCATGTGGCGAAAAACTTAGCCCTTCACTTGCACAAAACTTGTCCAAGAAGAAACATCTTATTTTTATATGCGGCCATTATGAAGGCATTGACCAGCGAATTCTAGATATCTTTAAACCTCAAGAGATATCAGTTGGAGATTATGTGCTTACTGGTGGAGAAATTCCAACCATGACAATAATAGACTGCCTTGCAAGGTTTATTGAGGGTGTAATTACAAAAGAAAGCTTAGAGGAAGAAAGCTTTTCTTCCGGCAGTCTTGAGTATCCGCAATACACCCACCCTCAGGAATTTAAAGGTTTAAAAGTGCCGGAAGTTTTGCTTTCTGGAAATCATGCTGAAATTGCGAAGTGGCGAAGGCTAGAAAGCGAAAGGCGTACCAAAGAGCGTAGAGCGGATTTAATAAATAAGGAAAAATAAAGTGAAGATAAATTGGTTCCCAGGGCATATGAAAAAAGCCCTCTCAGAGATAAGTAAACAACTTTCCAAAGTGGACGTAGTTATTTATGTGCTTGACTCGCGCGTTCCACTTTCTTCTATCAACCCTAGTTTAAATAATTTAATCAAAGGCAAAAGCGTTTTATATGTGTTCAATAAAATAGACCTTGCCGATGAAAATCGAATAGCGGAAATTGCACCAAGATTTAAAGATGAGGGCTATGATTATATAACTCTTAACAGCACAATGAGTGGTGCAGGCACAAAAATTAAGCAAAAATTAATTTCCTTGTCAAAGGGTAAAATTGAAAAGTATAAGGCAAAAGGCGTTAACATCACGATAAGGGCAATGGTGGTTGGTGTGCCTAATTCTGGCAAAAGCACCCTTGTAAATAACCTTTGTGGGAAAGCGAAAGCAATAACAGGAGATAAAGCGGGAGTGACAAAATCTAATTTGTGGCTTAATATCGGTGGTAATATCGAACTTTGTGATACACCAGGCACTCTTTATCCAAATCTTGCCGACCAAAAGGTGGCAAGTCGCCTAGCATTTGTTGGAAGTATTAAAGATGAGGTTGTTGATGAAACACAGTTGGCGGAGGAACTACTGAAAATGCTCTTACAAAGCCATAAACAGGCGCTTGTTGCCCGTTATGGCGAGGTGGAAAGCTTGGAGGATATAGCAGTAAAACGCGGTTTTAAATTAAGTGGCGGTGTGAATGATATCGACCGTGCCTCTTCCGCTCTTATAGATGATTTCCGTAAAGGCCGTATAGGAAAACTAACTTTGGATTAGGAGTGGAAATGAAGGAATATAACCATAAAGAGGGGGTAGTTGGGGAAACACTTGCTCAAAAATATTTAAAGAAGATGGGTTATAAGATAATTGAGTGTAATTATAGTAACTTAATTGGAGAGATAGATATAATTGCAAAACAAAAGGAATATTTTGTATTCATAGAAGTTAAAGCCAGAGGTACATATGCATTTGGTAGGCCTTGCGAAGCAGTTACGCCCTATAAACAAAATAAAATTCGTAAAGTAGCGCAAATCTATATAAAACAACATCGTATTTTTAATGCACCCTGCCGCTTTGATGTAATAGAAGTGCTTGGGGAAAAGATAAACCATATTGAAAACGCATTTTAGTAGTTTAAAGAAATAAAAACTGGACAAAATTTTAAAAGAGGTAATTATGAGAAACTTTTTTAAAAATTTTGCCCTTTTTTCTTTCTGCTTAATGTGTTCTATGGCATTTGTGGGCTGTGAAAATTCCACTGCTCTTCGTACGGCGTCTTTTAGTGACATCTCAGTAAGCGGAAGTGATAATTACGGTATAGGGGTACGCTTTCAAACAGATAAAAGATTAAATGGTAAATATGTAGATATTCAAGTTAAAGCCGATAAAGAAATGCAAAATATATACGTTTGGCAGGACAATGGTAAAGAAAAGTATAATTTCAACATTACAGAAGCAAATCAGTGGCAAAGTATAACCACAATTTTTGTGACAGCTCAAAATAAGCCAGATACAGAAAAGTTTGAAAAATATGAGGAGGCAACTTCAAGAAGATATCTGTTTTCTTCTTCCCAGCCTATAACGCTAATCTTTCGTGCAGTGGTAGGCGATGTTGTTGAAAACGCAGAAGGCACTGGAGATGTTATTGTAGAAACCGAGCCTATCTCTGATGAGTTCAAACTGAAAGTTGAAGGCAAGAACGATAATAACACCGATGATTAAATGTTTTAAATTTCTATTTTGGGCTTTTTTCAAGCTTTGCCTTGTTATTATATTTTGCTTAAAATTTCAAAAAATGTTTTTTGCTAAGAAACTTGTAAAATCACTTTTAAAAAAAAGAAAAATATAGTATATTTAAAATATA
>CANBAX010000015.1 GCA_947366645.1 uncultured Clostridia bacterium | reverse complement strand
AGATGTTATCCGGTGACTGGAGTTCAGACGTGTGCTCTTCCGATCTCAGGGAGGAAGAAGGTGAAAGAGAAAATTAAATCCTATGGCTTTTGGACGGCACTTGCTGGTGCTATGGTTGTGCTTGTAGACGCACTTGGCGATTTGTTTGGATTCAGCGTAAGTGATGAGATAGTGTCGGGCGTCGTAATGGCGGTTGCAGGCGTGCTTGTAGTACTTGGAGTTGTCACCATGCCAAAAGGCGAAAAGAAAGAGAAACTTTCAGAGGAAGAGAAAACCGAAAATGACAGCGAAGAAAAAGAGGGAGAGTAACTCCCTCTTTTTTACTTTTTAAAATTTTGTCATTTCGACCGTAGCGGAGAAATCTAAAAAACACACCATAAACATTTTCTTGTTGGTTCTTACGCAAGACTGCGAAAAAGTCAACGGTGTGTCTTTCTTATAAATTATAATGGACTGACGGACTTTCCGCAAGGAAAGCGGAAAAGCAAAATGTATGATTTTGCCCGCGTAGTCCAAAGGACACCTTATTTGGAAGAGGACTAGGTGGAGAAACCGCGAGGGCAGCGGTTAGCACATTTTCAATGTGCGTGTCCGCGTAAAAAAATACATTTTATGTTGGAACAACTTAAAATGTATTTTTCCGAGTGGTGTCTGTCCTAATCACTGTACTAAGCCTAAACCCGTGTAGAACTTATAGTTTGTTGTATAGTCGCCGATAACTTTAAGCACCTCAAAGTTAATTTCAAGGTAGTCGCAATCCTCTTCTGGTGTAAAGGCTTTAGGGTTTAGCCTGCCATAACTATAGTAGTTGTTTGCCGCCTCGTCGGATGCTTCCACAAGTTCGTAATAGTTCTTGGCAATGCTTGTTCCTGTAAGAGGGTAAGGCTCGCTGCGTGAAACAGTGCCGTCAAATTTCATGTCAGGGTGGTGGAGTAGCCCGCCAGCAAGTTCGGTATTGAATGGGTTTATTGTGTAGCCCTTTCTTGTTTCTTGGTCAATTCCGAAAAGCATCATTGTACTGCCTTCCATGCCATAATCATGTGGGCCGTCTTTCACTCTTATTGTGTCTGTGGCAACAGTCCTTCGCTCTCCGCCTTTGTTGTAAACATTTACATACACCTTGATGTCTATTGCAGAGTTTGTCACCTTGTCGTCGCCGTCATTTCCAGCGTCGTATTTAAAGTGGAGTGAAATGTTGTCCACAGTGAAAGCCTCTCTAAACATAAGTACAACGCTTTGATATTCCATTGCTTCAATGTTTTTGAATGGGTCATCACTTGCCACCATAAAGTTTGTGCCGTAGTAGTCCTTGATGTTGGACGCAGGGAATCTGTCAGTAATGCTATGGTCTCCGCCTTCCTCACTTCCAATGTGGACATTTTTACACATATCTTCTACAATTTGTGTTACAGTGTTTGTGTAATCGCGATTTACTTTTATTGTTTCAGTTGCTTTAAATTCTATATCATTAGAATCTGTGGCATAAGTTGTTTCAATCTTATCAATATTATCGCCATTCATGTAGATTTTTACAGTATCATAACGATTTATCTTTACTTCGTCAGCACTTATTGCATTGCTGCCGATTACATTGTCGAGAATATATTTCACAAGTTTTGCTTGTTTGGCGTCTGAGAACCCTACATATGTTCCAATTTTATTAAATATATCTTTGATGTATGCAAGGGCTTCGTCTACGCTTATTGGTGTATCATTTCCTTGTTTTATTTTTACTTCTGGTGTTCCGTCAGGCAATAATTTCACTTGCACTTCCCCAGGGTTTATGTCAAGGGTAATACAATAGATTACATATTCAAGTGCCTTAACATAGTCACTATAATTTTCAAATTGTAAGTTTTCAGCAGGGAGTTTGTTATCTTCATTTGGTTGTTCAGTCCCGAGATAATTTTTGTTATATTCATCTATAACTACATTATTGTTATAGTAGTCAGAAATATTTGTATAGTAACCTATATTTTTATTTCTATCCCATGTATAAGTATTTTTAATAATATTATTTTCTATTGTGTAACCAGAACTGCCTAGTTCTAGAATGTCGTCAGGATTTAGTAAAAATGGAGTTGGATTTTGGTTTATGTTAAAACTCCAATTCCAAGCATCTTGAATATTGGCTGACATGACCGTGAATTCTTCATTTCTTTCAAGTTCACTATATTTGTGACCCTCAAATTCAGTACTACCCGAATCATCTCTTTGATAAATTATTTGGGTGTTGTATTCATCTTGCTGAAAAAGATTGTATCTTATTGTGTCGTACAAATATTTTTGTTCCATTGGAGACTTAATATATGTATCATTGATTGAAAAACCGTAAGTTTCTATTAGTGAGGATAAAATCCACCACGCATATTGACCATAATATTCTTGATTTCCTTCGCCGACGCTGCCATCATAATCATAATTTTCAGGACGGTATAATACTTTCACGCCATGCAAAGGCACTGGCATATTGTTCTTTAACTGTTCTTGTAATTCTTCATAGGTAATTTCGCCCCTGTTAAATCTGTCAATAAGGTCGTCGTGCCAATTAGAGTCATTACCAATACAACCCACGCTCAATAGTGCGAAGGAAGCAATAAATATAAAAGATAAAATTCTTGCTAAGGCTTTTTTCATACTTTTAGTATATATTAAATAAAAAAAATTAGCAATAGTTTTGCACTCGAATTTTTGTCCTATGTCATTTCGACCGAAGGGTATAGCCCGTAGCGGAGAAATCTGTCCCTCACTATGTCATTTCGACCACCCTTATATTGTCATTTCGACCGCAGTGGAGAAATCTATAAAAAAGAGGGTAGCCCCTCTTTTTTATATTGAAAAAATTGGACTGGTGGACTTTCCGTAAGGAAAGCGGAAAAGGGAAATGTATCATTTCTCCCGCGTAGTCCAGAAGGACACATTATTGGAAGAGGACTAGGATGAGAAACCATTAGGTAGCGAGTTAGACTTGCTTTGCAAGGCGTGTCCGCGTAAAATAAAAACTTTAATCATTTAAAAGATTAAAGTTTTTATGTGCCGACATGGTGTCTGTCCTAATAACTTTCCGGTTCTTCAATTGTCTTTTTCAGTTCAGTATACCTATTTCTGATTATCGCATAAGTCTGTCCTTCATGTTCAAACACATCAAGAACTTCGTTGCTATCGTCTTCTTTAAACATTTCGCCTAATAGTATTACATTTTCACCAAACTCATATTCAAATTTTTCCACCACACGATAGGTTTTACCAAGGGTTCCGTTTATTAAGTTTTCACTTATCATGTCTTTAGTGTTTCCATCACTCTTGACGCGTAATCTTATAGAAATGATTTTATTCCTATCTACTCTATTAATGTTTAAGTAAGTAGCCCCACATCCTAAAGTCGGGTCAATTCCGGAGCTTCCAATAGATATAGTTGTCACATTTGTCAAGTCACTATAAGTGACTTGATTATCGTCTTTGAGTTTTTTAAGTGCTTCTTCTGCACGCGAGTCAGAATTTACCATATTAACTTGAAAAACTTTGTCGCCAGCATATTTATCAGCAGCAGCAAGTTCAGAGGTGAGGAGATTTTTGTAGTTTAGTTCACAGTTCATAGGGTAATCCCTCATTTCATAAAATTCACCAAGAGAGGTGGTGTAGTTAAATAAAATGCGGGCGACGCCTTGACTAGACTCGTTAACATAAAATTCCATTGCAACAACATCATATTCAATACTCGAGAAAGTTTTGTCAATATTCGCTTTAAGTGCAGTTGTCACTTTTGTAACAATAGTGTTTTTCTGTTCTTCAGTTAAATCTGCAGGTGTTAATTTGTCGTAATCGATAGGTGGATTTGGTGGGGCAGGGGTTTCTTGTTCATATTGTTTGATTAGTTTATTGATTTCAGCGGTTGCATTTTTTATTTTTTCGCTTTCGTCATTCAATTCTTTTGTTGTAGATTTTTCAGTTAAAACTTTTGAAATTACAAGATTTGCAGGAAGGGCAGGCTTTTCAGCATTTTCTAATGCCTCATACTCTGCTACCGCATTTGCATAGGTCTCCCAAGCAGAGAGGTAACTTTGATATGCCACCTTTTGTGTTTCGTTATTTTTAAGTGCCTCACATAATTGATTTATTTCTGTGGTCGCATTTTGAAGAGTGGTAGTTTTTTGATTTAACTGCTCAGTTGTCGCTTTCTCATCTAAGTCATTTGCAATTACAAGGTTTGAAGGCAAACTAGGTTTGTCAGGAGTTTCCAATTTGTCATATGTACTTACTGCTGTTTGATATTCTCCCCACGCTGAAAGATAGTTTTTGTATGCTTTTTGCTGCTGCTCGTCTACCTTTGGTGTGCAGGCTGTGAGGGTAGAGGCTAATACGGCGGGTATAGTGACAGCAAGTGATGTAAGAGTTGCACCTTTATACCATCTTTTCCAAAGTAATTTATCTAGAAAACTTGGTTTTCTGCGTAGGCTTGGGTCTCTTATTTCAGGGTCGTTTTCCAGCATATTTTTTTCTTCATCAATAAATTTATTCATTGTTTTCTCCTTTATTTAGCTATATTTTATCACAAACTCTTACTTTTTGCAATAGTTTTTATTTTTTTTATTAAAGATTTAGAATTTTCGTGATTTTTCTTTGTTTTTCGCGGGTTTTCATTTAAACTATATTGGAAATGAAAGTCAAGACAAAAGCAGTACATTTTAGATATCTTTTTTATCCCTTTATGGCTCTTCTTTTCGGCATAACTGTAAGCCGGAAGCTTTTTGCTGGTGAACTTCTTACTTGCATAATAGTGCCTCTTGTTTTTGTAGGTCTCACTTTATTTTGTATATTCCTTCGTAAGTTTAAACCGCTGATAATCCTGTCTATCTTCTTTTTACTTGGAACTGGTGTTTATTTCCTCGGTCTTGTTTGTTATGACTGTAAGGACTATGAAGGCGAAAATGTCGTGATAGGTCGTGTCACCGATGATGTGCGTGATTATGGCTTTTACTCTGTGTATAAACTTGATGGTGTGCTGATAAACGGCGAGGGTGCAAAGAATATCTATCTTCATGTAAGCGGTGACGAGAAACTGGAGGCTGGCGATAAAGTTACCTTTATGGCGGAAGTTCAAAAGGTTAAATTATTTGAACTAGGCTCATTTAATTCCACCTATCTTAGAAACAATATTGGTTATGACGCACAGATAAGCTATTCCAGTATAACCGTGGTAGGCAACTCCGTTAAATTTGACGAGTCCCTGCGTATTTCCGTAAAAAAAATGCTTTATGCGAATATGTCGGAAGAAAATGCCGCAATTTCCTATGCAGTGCTGTTTGGAGATAAGTACGATATTCCACATTCCACCAAAGACATCTATCGCGAGGCAGGCATTATTCATATTTTGACGGTATCTGGATTACATGTTGGATTTTTGATTTCACTAATTTATTTCTTTTTAAATCTTTGCAGAATGAAACGGCTTTACACCACAATAATTACTGCTGTAATTTTACTATTATACAATATTATTTGTGGCTTTGCGCCCTCTATTGTTAGAGCAAGTATCATGGCTATGGTGATAATGCTGTCCAAACTTTCGGGAAAGGAGTACGACAGCTTAAACTCTCTTGGTCTTGCGGGTTTCATCATTCTTGCCATAAACCCGCTTTATGCTTTCGATAGCGGCTTCTTAATGAGTTTCTTTTGTGTAACAAGTATCTTCATGTTAAATCCGCCACTTTCAAGGATGTTAAAGAAAATTATGCCAAATTCTGTTGCCACATATATTTCACTTTCAATATCTGCTCAAATTGGCATATTACCATTTGTAGCTAGTTTTTTCCAAAACCTGAATTTTCTTTCCTTCTTTGCTAATCTCATAATTGTACCTTTATTCGGTTTTATTTATCCTATTCTTTTTCTTTCAAGTTTAATTTTCCTTATTCTGCCTTTCCTATCAAAAGCACTTATTGTCCTTGACTTTGCACTTACCGGTGTAACTGAAATTGCGAAATTTTTTGCCTCTACATCACTGACCATTCCTTTACACGCACTTGATATTACATTTTCACTGTTATTATTTATTTTACTATTTTTATTAAGTCGCTTTTTAATGATAAAAAATTTAATGAAATTTCTTTCTTTGGGTGTGCTTAGTCTGTTCTTTGTTGTCGCGGTTGTAGTATCTTCCATTCCAGCAACACTTGGCTGCGAGGTACGTTCGCTTAAAAGTTTTTATATGGAATGCTTACTTGTCAGCAGCAAAAATGGTCAAACGGCGTTAATTTACAATGATTTAGATACGCAAAGATTATATCAGTACTTATATGTCAATAAAATTAAGACTATTGACTATGTTATAATGAAGCGTCAACCTAACGAAATGGAATTGGACTGTTTTGAGCAGTATAATATCAAAAAGTTCCTCTGTTACGAAGGCGAATCATCAAATCTTGTCGCAGTGGGCGAGGAGTTTAGCTATGGCTCGATGTCTTTCAAGTTCCATAAAGAGGAAACGAGAATAAAGGGTTACGAAATTAATTTTGACGGCACAAGCATTTTCGTTGTTTCTTCTGGCAAAATAAGTTATAATGAAATAGAGTCGCTTTCAGAAAATTATGGTCTTGTTTACACTTGGGACGATTTTTATCACAAGGGTGAACTTGGTTTAGAAAGTCATTCCTATAAAAAAGAAGGAAATCTCTCATTTTCGTGGAACGGGATTGAGTGGGGCAAAAGGGGTATAGATTGAAAACTTTAAAAGCAAGATTAAAACAAGGCGTTATGCCATGCTATTACATAAGTGGCGATGACCACTATCTATATGACAAGGCAGTAAGTATGATAACCTCTGCCATAAATTTGCAACTTGAAGATTTTAATAAAGCGGTTTTTGATGACGATAATTTTTCCTATCAAGGATTTTTTAACGCCTGTGAAATGATGCCTATGGGAAGCGATAAAAGACTTGTAATTGTCAAAAATATCACAAAAATTAATGAAAATGATAAAAAAAATGTGGAAACTTACTTAAATAACCCTTGTAAAAGTACGGTGCTGTTAATCTTAGATTTTTATGATAAACTTTCTTTTGCAAAAAATCTCTGCGAATTTGTGGACGCAAAACGTATGGATAGAAACCTGTCAAAAAACATTATTGTGGCAGACCTTGCAAAACGTGGCAAGCAAATTAGTGGCGAGGCGGTGGACACCTTACTTGATTATTCAAACGGATATCTTACAAATGTTATGAACGAACTTGACAAGCTTGTCTTCTTTGACACAAGCGAAAGCCTAATTACAAACAAAGTTGTTGAAAATGTGGCGATTAAAAATGAAGAATTCGCTGTATTTGAACTTACCGAAGCGCTTGGAAAAAAGGACGCAGACAAGGTAATGAAATTAATCTCACGTATGGAGAAGGAGCAGGGTACACTCTCACTTATCTCAAACCATTTTAGAAGGCTTTTCTTCATCGCAATTTCCTCTGATGCAACTAACGCTTCTCTTGCCTCTTTATTAGGTGTCAAAGAATATGCAATTTCAAAGCAGCGTGCGTCACTTGGCAATTTTTCAAAAATGCAACTTAAAAAAATTTATTCTCTTCTTGAAGAAGTTGAATACATGGTAAAAAGTGGACAAATGCTCATAAGTAACGCGCTCTACTTTTTGGCATTCTCCATACTATTTGTCTAACTGCCATATTTCGACATTTTATCTAATTCCTCGACTATCAAATGCTTTTGGAAAACCATTTCTTCTTGTTATACTTTATGTGTTTTCGTGAAGAAATTAAAAGGAGAGAATTATGAAACGAGAAGTGCTAAAAAGTCTTGCACTAAAGGCAAAAAATAGAATGATACATAAAAATGGTGCATCGGGCGTGCCGTATACTGAAAATGAAGGTTTAAACATAAAGGTAATAAAAAGTAATGACGATATATTTTATTCTAAGGTGCGAATGCTTCTCGAGAGTAATGAAGATATATTAAATCCTATAAAACAACTAATGGACGAAAATATATTGTTAAAATTAGACGCCCATGGAAAAGAAAAGTATCTGCTTGAAACAGTAGAAAAATATCATAAATTTAGAAAGATGATACAAGAGGAAAAAGAGTATCAATACGGTTGTTAATAGCGATGGGTAAGTCGCTTTTTTTCTTTTTATCTTAAATTCATTTTGTTTTTGTAGCGAAAACGGTTATCATAATTACATGAATAATTATGACCTTAGTTCACTTAATGATGACCAGCTTAAAGCACTTTATGAAACCGAAGGTGCAGTACTTGTATCGGCGGGTGCTGGCAGTGGAAAAACCCGACTCCTCACTCATCGGGTGGCATATTTAATTAAAGATATGGGGATAAGTCCATTTAATATACTTGCTATCACTTTTACAAACAAAGCAGCAGGGGAAATGAAAAGCCGTATTGCTGAAATGGTGGAGGGGGCTGATAATATCTGGATATCCACCTTTCACTCTATGTGCGCAAGAATTTTACGAAGAGATTTATCTTCGCTGGGCGGGTATAATAAAGATTTTACTATATACTCTGAAAGCGATAGCGATAAAATAATTAAAGAAGTGCTTGAGGGGCGGGGAATATGCGATGATAAGATTAAAAAATCGTTACAATTCCATTTGTCGAATTGGAAAAATGGTATTTTGACTTTGAATGAATATATTGAACTTTTTAAAGAAGAAGAGAACATAAGAAAAATTTGCATTTGTATGGAGGAGTATGAAAGTAAACTTAAAAAGAATAACGCTCTAGATTTTGATGATTTACTTCGAAAGACATACATTTTGTTTAAAACTGTGCCAGCAGTGCTTGAGTATTACGCAACAAGATTTAAATATATTTTGGTTGATGAATTTCAAGACACCAACCTAGTGCAGTATGAACTAGTGAAAATGCTTGCAAGTGTAAATAAAAACATTTTCGTTGTTGGCGATGAGGACCAGAGTATATATAGTTGGAGAGGTGCAAACTTTAAAAATCTATTTAATTTTAATAAAGATTTTGAGAATGCAAAAATTTTCAAACTTGAAAGAAACTACCGCTCAACAAAGGAAATCCTGACTCTTGCCAATAATGTGATAAGAAACAATGTTGCTCGTCTTGACAAAAAGATGTGGACGGAAAAGGAAGAGGGGCAAATGCCCTCCCTTTATAACGCGTATGATGAGAGGGACGAAGCACTTTATGTCGCCAAAAATATAGATAGGCTCACTAAACAAGGATATGAATATAAAGATATTGCCGTGCTTATGCGTATGAATGCGCTTTCACGCAGTCTTGAAGAGTCGCTACTTTCCTACAATATTCCACACCGCATATATGGTGGTTTTAAGTTTTATGAAAGGGCAGAGATAAGAAACGTGGTTTCTTATTTAAGACTTTTTATTAACCCAAAAGATGATGTGGCACTTGAGCGAATTATTAATTTTCCTAAGCGTGGCATAGGTGAAGTAGGAATAAATAAACTTAAAAATTTGGCGTCAGAAAGCGGTAAAAGTTTGCTGGAAGTAATCACGGGAAATGAAATTTTGTCTGACCCGGCATTATATAAAAAATTAGTTGGTTTTAGAGAAACATATATAAAACTATGTCACTTAAAGATAAAACCTATTGATTTTGTAAGCGAGGTTATTAAAAACTTCCAAATAATCGAGGCTTTTAATGCAAAAGATGAAGAGGATTTAAACAGAATTTTAAATATTAACAGTTTTATTTCCTCGGTCAAGGATTTTGTAGAACTTAACCCTGAGGCGGGCTTGTCCGAATTTCTTGAAAGTATAACTTTGAAAGCAGATAGCGATGAGATAGGCGAAAATGGTGCGGTTACCATTGCTACCGTGCATGCAGTGAAAGGGCTTGAATTTAAAGTGGTTTTTGTAATAGGGCTTGAAGACGGAATTTTTCCAATAGTACGCTCTATGAAAAACTCAGAGGTGGAGGAGGAGCGACGACTACTTTATGTGGCACTCACTCGTGCGGAGGAAGTGCTTTTCATGTCGCACTGCTCAAAACGATTTTTGTATGGCGGAAGTCAATATCAAATGCCAAGCCGCTTTATTCGCGAACTTGGGCTACTATCTTTAGATAGACCAACTTTTTCAAAACCAGAGCCAAAGGCGAACAACTTTTTTAACCATTCTTCTTTTATGCAAAAACCCGAGAAGGAGGAAAAACCGCTTAAAGATATTTCTGTCTATAAGGTGGGACAAACGGTGGAACATCTAAAATATGGAGAGGGGCTTATTGTAGATATCACTCCTGACGGCCTAGTTGGTGATATAATTTTTGAAGGATTTGGCAAAAAAAGTTTAATGCTAGAACTCGCACCGCTTGAAATTAAGGAGGGGTAATGGATAAACTTGAAGAAATTAAAAAACTTATTAGTGAGATTAGAAAACATAATATCAATTATTATGTCTATGATAATCCAACAATTTCAGATGCTGAGTACGATAAACTATACTATCGTCTTGTAGACCTTGAAAAGGAAACTGGAATTATCTTTGAAAATTCGCCTACACAAAGGGTGGGAGATACTGTATTAGAGGGATTTACAAAAAAACAGCATGAAGTGGCACTTTATAGCTTAAATAAAGTACGTGATTATGAAGATTTGCGCTTGTGGATGAAGGAAATGGATATTAAGTCTGGTGGCACCGATTTTGTTATGGAATATAAGTTTGACGGGCTACAAATCGTAGTTGAATATGACCAAGGCGAGTTTGTATCAGCCACCACTCGTGGAAATGGCAGTGTTGGAGAAGATGTTACTTTGCAGGTTAGGACGATAAAATCTGTGCCTCTTACAATTAATTTTAAAGGCAAACTCCTTGTTCAAGGCGAATGCATGATGACAAACAAAGCCTTTTTAAGATACAATAAAAATAATGAAGAAAAACTGAAAAATCCACGTAACGCGGCGGCGGGTGCGATAAGAAATCTTGACCCTAAAGAAACGGCAAAGCGGGAACTTGACTATTTCTGCTATTCGGTTTTAAAGTGTGAGGGTAAGGAGTTTTCCACCCAAAGCGAAATGCACGAATTTTTAAAAGCCAATGGTTTTCAAACAGGGCTATATTTTGCAGTAGTAAAAAATGTAGAGGAAGCAATTAAAGAAATTGAAAAGGTGGATAAACAAAAATCAAAACTAGATGTCCTTATTGACGGAATGGTTATAAAAATAAATAAGGTCTCGCCAAGGGAAAAAATAGGTTTTACCAATAAATTTCCAAAATGGGCGATAGCATATAAGTTTGAAGCACAAGAAATCACTACTGAAATTATAGATGTCGCATGGCAGGTTGGACGAAGCGGAAGAGTGACGCCCATCGCACTTCTTGAGCCTGTAGAACTTGCGGGTGCGACGGTCAGTCGTGCCACCTTAAATAATATTGAAGATATAGAAAGAAAGAGCGTGTTTAAAAATAGTCGGGTTTTTGTAAGGCGTAGTAACGAGGTCATTCCAGAGGTTATGGGGCTTGCTGAAAAACTGCCAAACTCCACTAAGATAAATCCGCCAAAAGACTGCCCAAGTTGCGGTCATAGGCTTAACCGTGTTGGGCCGCTATTATTTTGTCCAAACCATTATGGCTGTAAAGAGCAGGTGGTTGACCGTCTTTCACACTTTGCCAGCCGAAACGCTTTTAATATTGAAGGTTTTTCGGAAAAAACAGCCTCGCTATTTTATGAAAAACTTGGCTTAAGAAAACTTAGTGATATCTTTACTATTAATAAAGAAGATTTACTCTTATTAGATAAATTTAAGGAAAAAAAGAGTGAAAATATATTCAATTCAATACAAAACAGCAAAAAAGTTGAACTGAATAGATTTTTGTATGCCCTCGGAATAAGCGAGGTGGGGGACAAAACGGCAAAAGACCTTGCAAAACATTTTAAAAGCTTAGAAGGAGTAAAAAATGCTAATCTTACAGACCTTGCGTCTATTCATGATGTTGGTGAGATAGTCGCACAGAAAATATATGACTTTTTTAGTAATGAGGATAATTTAAAGGAAATAGAAAATCTATTAAATCATGGTGTTGAGGTTAAGAAAGTCGAAGTCGAGAAAGGTAGCACTTCGTCACTCTTCTTTGATAAGATAGTTGTTCTTACTGGAAGCCTTGAAAAATATACTCGTAAACAAGCGGAGGGAATAATTGAAAAACTTGGCGGAAAAACCTCGTCAAGTGTTTCCAAAAACACAGACTTTGTGCTTGCTGGCTCTGACGCTGGCTCTAAGTACGATAAAGCGGTGGAACTAGGCATTAAGATACTAAGTGAGGCAGACTTTTATAAAATGATTAAGTCTTGACGAAAGGTATACAAAGTGGTAATATATTGAGGGGGAAGCAAATGAAGGAATTGACATATTTTGAGAAAATACAATTTGTAAATATGACGAAAGCTGAAAAGTTTGTCTATGAAAGTTTTATAAATCTTGAACAAAGACTTATCAGCGAAAGAGAGAATGTTCATTTAACATATCTTGCATATAATGAAGTGGCAGAAAAGTATAAGAATCTTGTATCAGAAAAATATTTTGATTTTTATATGAACAAATGTCCAATTGAGGTGCGAGAAGAATTACGTAATCTTACTGAGCCTTTTGCATACGTTTTAGAAAACGCTTT
>CANBAX010000014.1 GCA_947366645.1 uncultured Clostridia bacterium | reverse complement strand
CTCTTTCCCTACACGACGCTCTTCCGATCTTGGAGAAGTAGTTTCATCTTTATTCCAGTACCTATCCCAATTACTATCATTAGCAAAGTCGCTTGCTACCATACTGTAAACATTATTTGGTGACAGCACATCTCCGCCTGCGGCAGAACCACTACCATCACCTAAACAGTTTATCGTTAATGACGCCTTATTGTTTAGCACTTTGGCTGCGAAATCAACATAAACAGTTGGGTGAGCTGTTTCACTACTTATTGTTTTTCCAAAGTAAAATACGGAATTGTATCCACCACCAGTGGATTTAAACTCATATCCTTCTTCAGATTTTGTTATCGGCTTAACCGAACCGACCTGTGTTTTATCTTGTAAGTTTGCGGTGATTTTTGCGGTTGTGAAAGCACGCGTCATATAACTTGGATTTCCTTCCCCAACTAAGCCACCAAGTCTTGCAATAATATCAGAATTGCTTACATGAGTGACAACCTCGATATCAGCAGTAGAATAAGTATTTTCAATTACAGTTGAGCCTGAAATTTTTCCAACCAAGCCACCAACTGAAACCTGTCTTACCCTTCCATAAGCATAAAGTCTTTCCGACTTATTTGCCACCTGCATGATTTTAAGGCTACTTTCTACACTTCCAACTATTCCACCTAGATTAATTGCAACTGCTTCAATATTTTTATTGACTATGCTGTCGCTTATATTTGAATCTCCATTATATGCGACCCTTCCTGCAATTCCGCCAACACTGATAATCTCATATGTTTTACCATCAATATTTTTATTTGGCACTATAAGTTGAACATCGTTATACGCGTTTTCTATACTTCCGCCAGCCAGCAAGCCTGTAACCCCGCCTACCGCAGTTGGTACTTCAGGTGTCAGTGAGAAATACTCTCCGCCATTTCCTTTGATTTGAACTTTATCTATTTTTCCCTTCGTTTCCCCTACAGCAAGTCCACCATATGTGAACGCTTTGATTTTTAGAGAATCAGTTAAATCAACAAAGATATCTTCTGCTTTGACGTCTTTATCTATTCCCCCCATTACAAGTCCTACACGGTCACCCATGATATTACTTATAGCTTGTGAGGAGAGATTTTGCATTTTGCCTTGACCAGATGCAAAACCCACTATTCCACCAGCATAGGAATATCTTGAAAGATTTGTGGAGCTTTGGCTATACGAATTTGTATCTATTGTCGTACTTGTTTCTTCATCTGGTGTGTGATAAGCTGCCACTGAAAGTGAACCTGTTATGTTTTTCATAGTATAGGAATTTATTGCACGACCTATTACACCGCCAACAAAATTTTTGCCTTGAACATTTAATTCATCTTCGGTGTAAACTTCTACATTATAAATATTACCATTTGTTAGAGTCCCCGCGAGAGCGCCCACACAATTTGTGTTTGCAAAGCGAATTTCTTTTGGTTGAAGGGTTAAATTCATAACACTTCCCTGATGAGTTTCGTTTCCTATTTGAGCAAACAAGCCAGCATTTAGTAGTTTATCGTTTGAATAAAGCCTATTTTGAGATATTGTCATTCCATTACCCTCAATATTTCCAAAGAAGATAATCTTATATGTTTGAGATGGAGTTGTAATATTACTGTAATTAATGTCCGCTATTAAACGATAGCTATTGTTATTAAAGCCTGACTGAGTCATTGGTGAAAGCATATCTCGCTCGAAACTTTCGGCGCTTTCAATAAGGTATGGATTCCTTAAACTGCCAAGTGGAGCAGAACTATCACTATAAATGTAATTATATACAATATCGCCAGAAGAATCTTCATAACTTTCATGAAGTTCTTTTTTACTATTTGCAATTATATTTGGTGCTACAAGTTCTAGTCTGCCACCGCCAAACTGTGTATTATCATACATATCTGAAGTTTGACCACTACTATAAAACCATACACTGTTTACAGAGGTTGTTTCTGTATATGAATAACTATTAAAGTATCCTTTTAGATTATTAAACTCTTCCTCTTTAAGTCTTAAAGTCCCCTCAAATCTGCTGTCATCAATAGAGGAATTTATTGGAGGTTCTTTTTGGTCATTATCAGCAGGACGATACAAGTAATAACAATTTTCAAAACTTCCAGTTACTCCGTCAATACTATTTTCTCTTGCAAAGCCGGAAGAGGTTGAAACCCTGTCTACCAGTATACTTAAACTAAAGCAATTTTTTATTTGACCCGCATTTGCATGGACAAAACCCGCCATTGTAGATGAGCCTTGCATACTTATATTTGTATAACAGTCAATAATTTTTCCGTTATTTGTAAAGGCTAATCCTGCGGTTGGTTGTGAGGATTTTATATAATGAGTGGTGTCAGTAGTGTAAACCCTGCCTGCTTCAGGTTGACCTGAAACATAAGAGGTCATTATTATCGCACCATTACGCTCATCAACTGAGCCTGCCGAAGTTCCATTTTCGACTACTAGACCGCCTACCTTATGTTTATACTGGCTATTGCTTTCAAGTCTGCCATTCTTATAATAACTGCTTGCTATCTTTCTTGTATTAACACCCGCAATTCCTGAAACATTATAACTTGATGTAATGTTTAGACTGCTTCGGCAGTTTGTGATATTTCCATTGTTACGCCCTACTATACCTGCAACATAACAAGCGGCATCATCTTGACTTGGACATAATACAGAGAAATAATTATCGTCATAGTCACCGCTATGTACATAGCAGTTGGTGATATTGCCACTGCTTTCACCTGCAAGTAAGCCTGCATTAAAGGAGGTTGAATTTGTCCTGAAATTAGTTGTGCCTTTTAAAGCAAGTGTAAGATTTTTTATTACTGCTCCATTTCCAATGCTGCGGAATAAGCCAAGATTTTCACCCGTGAAAGAGTAGTCGCCATTAAAATATATAGTATTTCCGTTTCCATCTAAGGAAGCAACTTCAACTTGTATTGGTGAGAAGGTTTGACTTGTAAGAGTGATATCTTCCATGAGTATATAATGAGAGTTTGCGCGCATATCCTTTAACTGCTCTTCATTATATATTGGTATTGGGTGGTCGCTTGAACTTGACTGAAAAACATTAAACCTAAATTCTGTATACAAAGAGGCTGAAGTTTGGTTTGTTGTAACCTCGTATACACCAGTTCTTTCCGAAATGGTGAAGCCCGATTTAAAGGAGAAGATGTAATATGAATTTACATAATTATGTGTTACTACAGGTGTGACATTTAAACCGTTGGTTTTGAAATAGATATTGTCAAGGGTTATCTCTGGTGAAATTTCATAAGTACTGTTATGTTTGCCCTCTTCAGTGGTAACCGAACCGCCAACTGGCAAGCCGGATTCGTTTAAGTTTGTATATACCTTCCACTCAGCATCTTGTGTCATGGAATTTATGAAAGTTTCCACCTTGGTTACTACGCTTTGATTAGTATGGTCATATTCCATAATGGTAGAAAGGTCAACTTTAAGAGGTTGTATATTACCTATCTGTACATGAATGACGCCATTATCCATACCCTCAACTATGTCTTTTAACGCGTCGCCTACCGAATATTGATAATTTATAACATACTCAAGTATATTTACCGGCATATCAAAGGAAGCGCTTCTTTCATTAACCCCATCTTTATGATAAGCATTAGTTGAAATTATTACTGGATAGCCTGTTTGGTATTCAGCATAATTTAATGCATCAGACTTAATATTTAAATAATAACTATCCCCATCCTGTGATACATAGGCAACATTACTTATAGCTGTTTTATTAAATTGCCCATTTTCATCTTTGCCATTAAAGACATAAACTTGCGGCTTTTCAATGTCACTAAAAGTAAAACCATGATAGTCTAAATTCAATTTGTATTTTAGACCACGAGCAACATTATATGAATTATCACTATTTTGAGTTTTACCATCTATAGTAATAACCACCTTATTCTCTAGATGTACCTCTAGGGTTATTGTTTTATTTTTAACTGGTTTTCCCTTATCAAATACAGTCACTTTAAATTCTGCAGCCGCACCATCAGTGACATTACTTGTTCCTACCATATATTTAATATATATCTCACCATGATAGTCCTCTATGTTTTCCATTTGATAGAAATTATTTAAATCTTTCCAGTAAATACGTAAACCATTTGGAATAGGAGAGCCGATAACATTATTTTCTATAAATAGGTTACTATCGCCTTCACGATTTTTATTACGCCCAACTAGACTGAAAGAGCCTTTTCCGTTACCCGCAATGTTTCCTTTTTCTGTATTGGTAATTTCAATATAATCATAATCCGCATCATCAGGTGTGAGGCCTACAATTAAAAGTCCACTTGTGCCTGCCTCTGTTTTAAGAGATGCTGTTGAAAAATCTTTATTCTCTTCAACATCAGTGATTTTAGCGTAATTATCTATTGAAATATCTTTTACTGTCATATTCAACAGTTTGAAAGGAACATTATAGGACACTTCATAATTTGAATCAGCATAAATTTTTATATAGTAGTCTTTATATATATCAAGTGTATGTCGATTTTTATAAACTGAGGATAATCTGTTTACTGAAATACCTAATACAAAATCTTGCCAACCTGTTTTATCGCTTACTTGAGGATTAAATCTGACAATGAAAAGTTTTTCATCTTCTGTAAACTTATATTTAATATTTTCCATACTGCCTTGTAAAGGATTATCATTCTCGTCAAATATCACATATCGTGGTTTATTTTCTTTGCTTTGAGAGTAGATGCTTATAAAGTTTTCCGTTTCCTTATAGGTGTAAACTGGTAATGACTCATAGCTTACCCTTATCTCTTCCGCGCCTTTGGTATAAATAACTTTTGTATCTTTAATATCCTTATTTACATAGCATTTTTTATTGTTATTTGAAACTAATTTTGTCCTAATGTTAAACCCATAAATGCCTTCAACACTATCGACGCCCCGATTAATCACAACTGTTTGACCATCAATTATTATATTTAATTTTGGTAGTTGTGACGATTCGCTTCCATCAAGATTTGTAAACTTGACAATATTTAATTCTGGAATAATCTCCTCATTTTGTGCGAGGTAGATATTTTTACCTTTAATATTACCTTGACCATGTGAGTCAAATATTGTAGTAAGACTATCAAAACTCTTAAGAGTATAATCAGGTTTTAAATATAACGATACCGAATTGTTTCCTTTTATTTCAAATTCGCTTATATCTATCGGGCGATTTCCTATAGCTGAAGAGTTATAAACTATTGATAAATTTTCATCTGAGTTGAAATAATTTACCGCCTTTATAACTATTGACATTTGTTTATTTGTATTTAATACGCTTTTTACATTAACTATTGTTTCGCCAGTGCCTTTAATTGTCATTTGGCCATTTTCATCTATAAATAGTTTATTGCTGTTTTCAGATGTTAGTATTAGTCCACTTACAGACGGCATAATTGGATAGAGATAGGAGTTTGTTGTTAATTTATTATAATTTTCATCAAGTAATTTTTGCGATTCTTGTGTTTCGTCTACATTCTCCCCCATAGCCTTAAAGTAATATGCATAGAAGGTGTTTGAATTTTCTTCAAATTCTTTGAAGCCTTCATTGACGTTTATTGTCCAAAGATTTTCACCTAAAGTGAACCAGCCCTGCTTTGTAATTGTAAACGAAGTTTCATTGACATTTGGATATCTCGCCTCAATGTAATCGCCATAGTATTTATTTAAACTACTTTCTGTGGTATCAATATTTGTGATGCTGCCCTGCTCTCCAATTTCCACTCTATTTCTTGCAACATAAGTGTAAACAGAGTTTGGATTTATTTCAAGATTTGAGCTTACGCCAAACACAACATTATTTATATCATAGCTTGTTTCCTCTTCGACGCCCGTAAGGAAACGAATAACCATACTGCTTTCTATTCCAGTACGCCCGTCATCAACCGCCTCAACAAAATACATGCCTGAATTTATTACACCGGTAGCCGAACCACTTATAGCACCCAAGTTTTCACTTGCACCTCTTACAAAGGCTCGTGCCGAAATACCTTGAAGGGCTGTACCTGTAAATTTACCTACGACGCCACCAACATAACTGCCACCTTCAATTCTTCCACCAACAAGTATGCCTTCCCCTGCTTTTACTATTGAACTTACAATTCCGCTGCCTTCTATACTTTGCCCAGCAACACCGCCGACATAGTCGTTAGCTACATTATTATGCTTAATAACAGTTATATTTGCATAACTTATGTAATTTGAATATCCAGTGAGGATTAATGCCTCGTTATCCTTCTTTTCTATCTGGCCTTTATTTAGTCCAACTACACCGCCTACGTTAACATTGTCGTTTGCTGTGACTGTCAACTTATTTGAGCCCATATACGAAAGAATGTGCGGACTTAAAATTTCACCCTGTTGATAAACGGTATAATCTTGTAATAATGTGCCATCGTTTTCACCTGCAACAAGACCTATGTTTGCACTGCCCGAAGTCACAACACTGCTATCCTCTGTGACAGTCACACCTAGATTTATCATTTGCCCGCTATTTTTAGCAGTTACAATACCTATCTTAGCATTTGCTTCCGCATTATTTATCTTTATTTTTCCTTCAAATTGAAGGTTTTCTATTCTGCCAGTAACATCTGTGAATAATCCGTAATATTCGCCTATCCTTGAAGAGTCAGTGATTTCTATACCAGATATACAAGAATAATTTGTTGTTCCTACAATACTACCAGATAGGTTACCAAGAGGAAGTGAGTTGTTCCCTTCTTTTGTAAGAACTATCTTTGTGGAAAGGGCGTAGTGTAAGTTTAACGCTGATTTCATTTCTATGATATCTTCAGCGGTTTCAAGTTGGAATCTATTTTCTTCGGTTCCGTTATTAAAATTAATTTGAAGTCGTATTGCCCTCGCACTATAGTCTTTTTTTAGATTACCGCTTTGGTCTAGCCAGTCAGACGCAACTATCATGAGCTGCCCTGTTAATGACTTTGTAGATTTTGAAAGGTCGCTATTAAGAAAGGACTCTGCCACATCTAAAGTAACAAGATAACTGCCGTCTTCTTGCTTTATTTTTTTGATGCCTTGATAACTTTCATAGCTTCCTTCTTGCACCTTTTCGCCAAAGATATTTGCATATTTTGCAACAATTACCCCCTCTTCATTTTGAGTTTCAACAAGGGCTGGTGTAAACATCACCCTAATATCAGGGTTTGTTGCTTTATTGGTAGTATTATCAAACACTATTAAATCTTTATGCCTGCTAGATACACGATTTTGAGAAGAGAAGTTTATTACTTCCTCACTTTTGGAAAGTGTTAAACCTGTTACTTCTATATAGTCCGAACTTAATATTCTTATGGTGTAAGAATATAATATATCTTCCTGCTTTATATTTGCTATCAAAACAATATCAATACTTTGAGCATTTGGGTTTGCTGTAAACATCATGGTCTTTGGATTAAAGACACCATAATCCCCCAACTGGTAGTCTTCATATATATTTTGAGGATTAACATATATCATTTGATTTTGGAAGGTCCAATAAATAAATTCAGGTTTGAATGCTTCAAAAACGTCTGCTTTTTTTGATGGGTCAAAGAAATAGTAGCCCTCTTTTCTTGGAGCGACATTAAGCAGTGCGCTGCGTGCATTTTGATTATCGGTGCCAACATAAACTTCTACAAAAGATGCGCTGGTTTTGTCAGCATATTCGCCTTTGCCATCTTTTTCTTTATAAACATCTATTTTTTCTATTAAACGATAGGAAACTATTGAAAGGGTAAATTTTCTTTTTATAATTTCGATTTTGAAATCTTTTACTATGATAAGGTCAAGTTCCATTAGGATATAACCGTTTCCATTGCCATCTGTAGTAATAAGTAAAGTGTTATCCACCGCCCTAAAGTTGTAATTAAAACCATCGCCGATTTTATTACCAGTATTAACATACTGCAAAACAGAAGAGTTTTCATTATTATTTGCCACTAATTTCACTTCGATTTCAGTGTTATTATTTCCGCTATTTAATACAAATAGTTTTATCCCGCCTAAATCATTTTCTTCCACACCTTCAATAATCTCTGTAGATGTGACGGCGTTATTTCCGTTATTATATTTTACACCTATATTTCCGTCAAACGAATCGCTTACAACAAATCTGATATCTTCGCTTGTTCCATTATCCAAAGATAAAGTATATATTCCGCTTCCTACAATACCTTTAGTACGCAATTTCATTATTATTGCATTATCTTTTTCGTTCGGTTTGGCTTCGCCTTCCATCATTATGACATCTTGACTGCCTTCACCGCCTTTATATCTTAGTGTAGCATATTTGAATGGTGCATTTGCATAAAAGCCTTTAAATTCCACCCATTCTTCACTTTGAGAGGACAGATAAACGCCATTATTTTTATAATAATCATCAAATGGCAATATTCTACTTGCACCCTTTTCAACAGAATAATATACCACTGTTTCAATGGTGTTTTCGCTGCCTAACACCTCATATGTTACCTTAAATTTTATTTCGCCATAACCGCCATCAGTGGTTTTACTTCCCCCTCTGACAAGTAATGGTTTTGATAGGTCTGGTATGGTAAATGTGCCTTCTGAACGCTCTATACCATCATATTTAACTGCAACTTCTTCTGAGTCAAACTCCACAACAGTTTTAGTATAGACACTATCTCTTGGGCTGACAGACAAGTTTAAATATTGCCAGCCAAAGTCACCTGAGTAATTGTCATAGAAGGTAAGGAAATCTGGCTCTAACTTATTATTAACATAAATAGAAGTAGGCTGATATATAATCTTAACTGGAATATCCAAGGTTAAATTTACGCTATCATCATCGCTGTCTTTAAATCCATCAAAGTAAAATTGTAAAGACAAAGTTGTATCAATACTTGTAATTGATTTATTATTTATTTCAAACACATAGGTTTGCTGGTCTTCTTCATTAAAAATTTCACTTATACTTAAATACTTTGTATCAAAAGTATAGTCGTTTTTTACAAAGCCACTTTTTGTTGGAAGCGTGACAACAAGTTTTACTCCTTGATAGTTTTCCTCTCTATTCGGTATTAATACTATATCCCCATTTTGAGAGTCTAATGTGTTATTATAACTATACTCATAACTTGCTTTGCCTATATCGCCCAGTATATAAAAATCCCTTTGGACAAAAGGTTTGTCCAAATTCGCATATTTTGCAATAAATGTATATTTTTCACCTAAGACAACTTGATGCGCTGCTTCAAAATTATAGGTTTTACCATCTTCAGCGACAGTAACAGGTAAAAATTCAAACCTACATTTTTCATTATCTAGGCCATCATTTTCTTTAAGAGTGAAAAGCTGGTCTTTACTATCTCTGAAAATCAGATAATTCTTGTTATCTTGATTTATAAGTTTAACTGAAACAAATTCATTTATATATGAAGATTCATTCCAAATATCATTGAGTGTAAGTGGTGGCCAGCCTTCTGGAACGCTACCGAAGAAGTAAAAAGATAGGTCACGCACATTTCCGTCAAGTGTAAAGTCATTTGCCGTAGGAACAAGTTCTGTTTTATACGATGTGTATAAGTTGTTCTCTTTATTAGAAATATTATCTGCGTACTGCCTTACTATGACGGTTATCATGCAGTCTTTACGTCCATCAGCCGTCAGTGCCGCCCTAATGTGTGCTGTTCCACCCTTTAAACCTTTTAATCGAAGAGTTGTTACACCATTATTCGACACTGATTTTTCGTAACTTACCACTGAAGGAGCATCGTTATGTATACTTAGTTCACCATTCATATTTGATGAATAATTTTGAATAGTAAAATTTATCTCCCGTTCTTCTTCTATATCCAGCGTAATATTAGCTTCTTGGCAGGTTATAAATACATTTGTATAATCTATTTCTCCACAGCTAACGAAAAAGATACCTGCAAATGCAAGCAGTAAACTTAATAAAATAAAGTTTATCTTTTTCGCTTTAGCCATTTTTCTCCTTATTCGTGCTTATCTTTAAAGATAGAAACAACATAATCAAGTGGATTTATTTGTACCATTGTTCTTGCTGTAGGTGCTGTAATCACAAATGCCTGTCCGACAGGTGCTGTAACAATAGCATTTTGCTCCTCACTATTAATTCCACCAGAGTTTTTATAGAGGTCAATAAGACTATTGACATCGTTTGGTGACAATGAGAATATCATTGAGTATTGACAAGCGTTAATAATCGCAGTTGACTGTCTTTTAATTTCCTCAGAACCCACAAAGTCGTTAATATTTTGAGTGATGACTACCTGCATACCACCATACTTACGAATTCTTTTTGCCATTGCTGTCATAAAGTTTAACGCAATAGGATATTTTGGATTAATGAAGGTATGTGCTTCATCTACGACAATGATAATATGTCTATTTGTTTTATGTAATTTATTGTAGTCTTTATTGTTGATAATTTCATTTTCAAGATATTTGAAAACAAGAAGCATTTGAGCATTTGTAATAGTGTCATTATTTCCTGCTATCAAGGACTGGAAATTGAAAGTAACAAAGTTTTCATTCGTTTCGATAGATGTTGCCCCATTCCAAAGGTTGGAGTTTCTTCCGCCTTTTGCAAACTTCTTTATGTAAGCCTCAACTATTCTTAAGTTTTTTGCCAAGAATTCATCTTTCACGCCTTTTTGTCTTTTTAAAATTAAATCATATAAGTTATCAAAGATAGGATAATCTTCTGGTTTTAAAGTTTTAAGGTCGGTATTTCCGTCTATTTTAAATTCATTATACAAATCTTGTACTAGTGAGTTTAGCACCTCAAACGCGTCGCTTGGGATACCTTCAAGTACCGTTCTAAAAAACTGTTCAAGGAATTGAAGGTGCTGATTAAAGGAGTCGTCTTGCTTTTTAACTTCAAAATAATTTTTCTTTCCGTCATCATCGTCTTTATCAAGCGCCCTAATGACATGGAATGGATTTAATATACCTTGAAGCGAAGAGCCGACATCTATCATCTTGCCTTTTAAGTTGTAAGTAAGTTTGTCATATTCTTTTTCAGGGTCAAGAATAAATATTTTACTATTATCGGCAGCAAAATTTGCAAGCAACATTTTTGTTGCGAAAGATTTACCTGAACCTGACTTTCCGATGACCATCATATTGGAGTTTACACGAGATGGGTCTGTCTTTGTTTCTTGTTTAAAAAAGTCAATGAAAACAGGATACTCATTATCTCCTATATAAAATCCACGTTCATCTTGTAGTTCACTGGAAATAAATGGGAATACGCCTGCAAGGGAATCAGTTGGAATACCGCGACTGAATTGTTTGATGTAATCCCTTTGAGATACATTAGTACTGATAAAAGCGTCTATCTGTCGCGCAAACATCTCGCTGTATCTAAAGCCACCCTGTCTTAATATTGCTTTAATATCTTTACGAGCAGAGTCTTCACAAGTAATAAAGGTATTTACATCATAAAGATTTTGGTTGTTATTTTTAAGTTGCGCTAATAAATCTCGCAATGTTTCAAGGTGAGTTTGAAGTTCAATTTGTGTACTTGTCTTACCGGTCTTATATAGCTTTGTTTCCATATCCATGATGGCTTTATCGATTTTCTTCTCAGCCTCAAACTTTGGTGCCTGTTTAAATTTCATAACTACCTTTGTTCGGTCTAGAAGGAAGAATGATGTTCCCCACGCATTTCCTACTTGAAGTGGATACTCAGTAAGAGCAAAGGTGCGATAATTTTTTCCGTCTATATTATATTTAGCTGAAGAAAATTTTATTTTATTTGGAGTTGCCCAGTCTTTATATTCACTGAATGGTATTCCCTCAAGTTCCCGCTCATCAAATTCACGATTATAATTTGCACGAAGAAATACTGCCAGTTCCTGTCCATATAATCTTCTTGTGCCTATTGGCGTAAGTGCTGATGCCATTGAACTTGCCATACCATTAACGGTGTTTTCAAGAGATTCAATATCTTTATCAAAAACAACTAGATAAAAGTAGTCTTTATAAATTTTATTCTTTCTGTTTTTATCTTCAAGGAAGGATACCCTCTCTTCAAATATAGGCGCTCTTGCGTCCACCTCGGCTTGGGACATCTGTCCGTCATACATCATGTCTAGAAGATTATCGTATTTTTTATTTTCATTGTATGTAAAGTTATCAAGCACAACCGCTTTATTAATTTTAACAATTTCGCAGGTTTGACTTTCAGTCAGTCTACGAAGTGCATTGGCAAAGCTGTTGATTACATTGTCTTGATTAAATTCATTTAAAAGACCAAACAGTATTGGTTTAACTTCCAAAACTTGTGCATAGTAAGAGCCAAAGGAAATAAATCTATCTTGGTAAATTCCCTCAAAAGGAATTATCTCTTGCATATTTGCCTTTCCTTTTGGAGAGGATTTTACATAATTTTTCTTTTGCATCGAAAAACGAAGTAGATAGGATATAGTTATGTACATTCTTTCACTGTCACTAATTTTGAAGAAAAGTGAAATAGCAAATATAGCCCAAACAATTCCAAGCCAGTAGGAGCCGGTGAAAAAGTTTGCGCCCACAAGCAGACCAAACACCACCGCCGCAATTATCGCAATGATAAGGTCTATCCCTGTAATTCCACGGATAAACTCAAGTTTAATTTTTGTTCTTCTAGGTATTATTCTAACCACATTTACCTCACGATTTTATTGTACTACAAATATCGCTAAAAATACAAATGA
>CANBAX010000013.1 GCA_947366645.1 uncultured Clostridia bacterium | reverse complement strand
AAGGTAATAGTACATAATATTCTCCTATTTTGCACAATTTGCCCTCTAAATCACTATATTTATTAATGTAAGATTATGTGATAAAAGGAAATTAATATGATTTATTTAGATAATAGCGCCTCAACCCTCATTAAGCCCAAGGAGGTTTTAAAGGCGGTAAATGAAAGCCTACTTCACTTTGGTGCTAACCCTGGGCGGAGTGGACACAAAGCGAGTATTAAAGCCGCAATGGAAGTGGAAAATACAAGAATTAAACTTTCTAAGTTATACAACTGCCCTTCAAGTGAAGATGTGATTTTCACCTCTAACTGCACCGAAGCGTTAAACCTTGCAATTTTAGGAAGTGTCAAAAAAGGCGGACATATTATTTGCACCGAAAACGAGCATAATTCGGTGTTACGCCCCCTAGAACACTTAAAGTCGCTTGGACTTATCGACTATTCTATTGCTTATCAACATGAAAAAACTGGGATTAAAGCAAGCGATATAGAGCCTTTAATTCAAAACGACACCTATCTTGTGATTTGCAACCACATTTCTAATGTCAATGGCGATAAGGCTGACATTGAAGGAATTGGCAAGTTATGTAAAGAAAAAGGCATTTTCTTTATGGTTGACGGGGCACAAAGTTGCGGCCACGAAGAAATTGACATGGAAAAATGGAATATAAATCTTCTGGCTTTTGCCGGACATAAAGGATTTTACTCGCCACAAAGTATTGGCGGGCTTTTGAAAAACAATATCTCGCTTGAGCCTATCAAATTTGGTGGCACCGGAACAAATTCTTTAGAGCTTAAAATGCCAGAGGAAAGCCCTGAACGCTTTGAAAGCGGCACCATTTCCACCCCGCTTATCATGGGGCTTAGTGCGGGTATCGACTTTACACAAGCTAACTTTAGGGAAATTAAAAACAGGCTTGATGACCTGACAACCTATCTTAACTATGAATTATCTAAATTACCTGTAGTTTCCTATACTCAACCTGAAAACTCCCATGGTGTGCTTGCCTTTAATGTGCCAAATGTACACTCTAACGAAGTGGCAAACTACTTAGACGAAAAATGGAATATTTGTGTGCGTGCGGGTTATCAATGCGCCCCTTTAAAGCACAAAGCTTTAGGTACACTTGACCAAGGTGTTGTACGAGTGTCTATATCTTATTTTAACAATTTTTCAGAAATACAAAAGCTTATTATGGCAATTAAAACATTCTTAAGAAAAAATAAAATGAATGGGTAAGATTTAAAATATTAACAGGAATAACAAGAAAAATAATAAATAAAAAAAGGTGACTTAATCACCCTTTTTTATAATAAATTATTCTTCGGCAATGTTCACAAGACAGTACGCCTTCGCTTTCTAGTTTGGAAATTTGTGCAAAAGGCAGTTCTACATGGCACCCTCCACAGCATCTATCATTGAGTGGAACAAGCACTGGGAAAAGATTATCCGCCCTTCTCTTTTTATATTTTTCCATAAGTGAAGAATCAATACCTTTTTCAAGTGAAGCAAGTTGTTTTTCAATATTTGCTTTTTCTGGTTTAACTGCTTCAATATCTTTATCATAGGCGTTTTTACTTTCTACAAACTTCTCTTTTGAAGCGTTATAAATCTTTATAGTTTTATTAAAATCGGCAAGAGCTCCGTTTACGCTTTCAGCAAGTTTTGTAAGATTTTTATCAAGAATATTTAAGTTTTGTGTAAGTTTATCTTTAAGTGAAAGCATGCTATCGATTTCCTCTTTGCTTAAAGCCTCTACATCTTTAGCCATAATTTGATTTAACTTATCTGTCTGCATAGATAGTTGTTTCTTTACTGTTTCTATCTCTTTAATCAAACTACCCGCTTTAGCCTCCAGTTGTACCGATTTCGCTTGCGCGTTTTTGGCGTTTATTGACATTTCATTCGCCACTTTTTTGTTTGGATTATCACGAAGTTGCTTCTCCAGTCTAAATAATTGTGAGTCCAGTTTCTGATAATCTAGTATTTTTGTTATATCCATTTTTTCCTCCTATTAATCTACGAAGTCACTTAGTCTTTTACTTCTATTTGGGTGTTTTAGTTTTCTTAATGCTTTGGCTTCGATTTGTCTGATACGCTCTCTTGTAACACTGAACTCTTTTCCTACCTCTTCCAGCGTCTTGGCTTTACCGTCCATAAGCCCATAACGCTCACGGATTACCTGTTGCTCGCGTGGCGTAAGTGTATCTATTACCGCAAGAAGTTGTTCACGTAACAGATTTTGAGATGCAACCTCCATTGGAGATTTTGCAGATTCATCTTCGATAAAGTCTGCCATCTTGCTATCTTCTTCCTCGCCAACTGGTGTTTCTAGAGAAACCGGGTCTTGAGCGCTTTTTTGTATTTCTACTATTTTTGCCTCGGTAACGCCCATTGCTTGTGCGATTTCTTCTAGTGTTGGGTCACGAGAGAGTTTTTGAGTGAGTTGTCTTACAGTACGGCTGTATCTATTTATTGTTTCAACCATATGCACAGGAAGACGAATTGTTCTTGACTGGTCGGCTATTGCCCTTGTTATTGCTTGTTTAATCCACCATGTTGCATAAGTGGAAAATCTGAAGCCCTTAGTGTAATCAAATTTCTCCACCGCTTTTAGTAGTCCCATATTTCCCTCTTGTATTAAGTCAAGGAAGGAAAGTGAATTTGTAGATGCCCAGCGTTTTGCGATACTTACAACCAGTCTTAAATTGGCTTGGCATAATCTTGCTTTAGCCTCTTCATCACCTTCGAGTATTCTTTTTGCAAGTTCTATTTCTTCTTCTGGCGATAGAAGTGGCACCTTCCCGATATCTTTTAAATACATTTTAACTGGGTCATCAACACTGGAAAAGCCCTCAATAACTTCGCCGATATCTGAGCCATCTGCTGGCATAGTAGGTTTTATAATCTTTATTCCTCTTGCCTCTAGCTTCTTTAAAAACTTTTGTATATCTTCTGCTGAAACCTCATATTTAAGTAATCTAAAATATACATCTTCCTCATTTATTGAACCTTTTTTCTGTGCCACGTCGGCAAGTTTTTTCATTTCAAGTTCAATTTTATTATCTAACATAAAATTCCTCCAAACTTTTTTCCCGCAACTGTTTTAATATCTTATTTAATTCAAGCATAAGTTTTTGCCTTTCTTCCAGCGAAGTGCTTGTCTTAAACATTTCATTTACTTCTTGTTGTCTTTCTTTTAAAACCAAATCGGCAAGAGTCCACAGACATTCCTCAAAATACTTTTCTGCCGTTTGTCCATATTCCTCAAAATTAAATACTAGGCAGTCCTGTAAAAGTGGCATTTCATTTACATCGAACAAATCGTAATACGATGACACTCTTGTTCCCTCTTTTGCCCTTTCGATAATCTCTTTATATCTTGGCATCAGTTTAACATAATCTATATTTTTCTTGACATATGGCTTTTGATGTATTAATGCACTTAATACAAACTTTACTGCCCGATTATTACCATTTTCCCGCGATATTAGTACCTTCTCTTCCTCTTTTTTTAATGGCTTTTTATCTTTTTGACTGCCTTGCAAATCTCGCCTAAGAATGTCAATAGGTATTGAAGTCAGATTTCTTATTTTCTCAAGATAAGGCTCTTGCTGTGATGGGCTGTCCACCATATTTTTTAAATGAGCAAGTACCGCCTTTGCAAAGCCTCCTCGGGCCTGTGCTTCTTCTAAGTTATAATTACCCTTCTCCACCTCAATAAGATAATCCATCACCGTCATAGCGTTTTCAATAAGCGATGCAAGATATTCGCTTCCCCTATTTTTCAACACTTCGTCTGGGTCCATTTTATCTGGAAGAGCAACTACACGAATATTGAATTCATTTTTATCAAGAACTTCTAAGCTACGCAGTGTCGCTTTTTGACCTGCGCTATCGCCGTCAAAACACAAAACAATATTTTTAGATAATCGTTTTAATGCCATAGCATTATCAACCGTAAGTGCCGAGCCCATACAAGCCACCGTATTTTTAAATCCTGCCCTATGCATGGCTATTACATCTATCTGCCCTTCAACAATTATAATTTTGTCGAGATTTCCAGACTGCTTAAGCGATTTTAACAGGTTTATTCCAAACACCACCTTACTTTTTTGGAAAACCATAGTTTCTGCAGTATTTTTATATTTTGCAAAGTCTGAATTTTTGTCCAGCACCCTTGCACTAAAACCTACGCAGTCATTAAAAGAATTGAATATTGGAAAAACCAGTCTTTCTGCCATTACATCATAGTATCTGCCATTTTTACTTTGTGCGACACCCGCGTCCACCATTTCCTGATAGGTAAAGCCCTTTGATTTTAAATGCTCCACCATTTCAGTCCAGTCCAAGCTATATCCTAATTTAAAATCATCAAGTTCATGCCTTGTAAAATTTCTGCTTTTTATGTAATCTTGTGCAAGCTTTGCTTCTTTTAAATATATATTTTCGTGATAATGTTTCCACGTTTCATCTAATAATTTTAAAAGCCTTTCCCGTTGTTGTGCTTTCTTATGAGTATCATCATCTGTTTTAAATTCTGGCATCTGCAAATGCGCCTCTTCGGCAAGGAGTTTTACTGCGTCCATAAAGTCACAAGACTCCATTTTCTGAACAAAGGATATTACATCGCCATGCTCCTTACAACCAAAGCAATGATAAATTCCTTCATCTTGCAAGACAGTAAAAGATGGTGTCTTTTCATTATGAAAAGGACAACACCCCCAGTATCTTGAGCCTTTTCTATCTAACTTTACATATTTAGAAACAATGGCTACGATATCATTCTTCTGTTTTAATTGATACAAGAAATCAACAGGAAATCCTTTATTTTGCAATATACCTTTCTCCAAATTTTATGACTATACAATATATTTATACTATAATAATTTTAAATTTCCTGCTTTTATTTTATATTTTTTTTAACTTTAGTCATTTTTTCATATCTAATTTGCTGATTTTTCTATTTTTAGCATTGACAATCCTTTTTAAACAATATAAAATGACTCAAGGAGTTTAAGATGAAGCAATATTTATTACAATTTTATAAAGATATTTCAAAGGCAGCAGAACTTGAGTTTTTAACGCCTTGTATTGAAGACGATAAAGTCCTTTCAAAAATGAAACAAAGTTTTATTAAAAATGGCAACTTTATAACTTGCAAGCAAAGCCTTTTAAATGATAATGAATGCGTGAATTTACAAAAGACTAGGCAAAACGATGGTAAGGCTTACCTTCTTTCCTTAACTATTGATGAAGCATACACCCTACTTGATATACAAAATTTTAATGACGAAAATGAATAAAAAAGAGCAGCTGCTCTTTTTTATATTATTCCTCCCTGAAAATATATTTCTGGTACTTTACCCACTATCACACTTTCACATATCTCAACTTCTAACGAGGTAAGAAGATTTTTGGTCATACTTGGAAGCACCACACCCACATTTACAATAACAGTAAAATACAGTCTATGAAGTGTTTGATTAATCCCCGCAGACGTGAAAGATGAATCAAATTTAGTATTCACCGTGCCTATTGGCACAAGTTTCACGGAAACAGCAGGCCCTATTCCATACAAAAACGGAATACCAGTAAATGTACCAAGTGCAATATCTACCCCTTGATTACCTATTGCATCTATCTTATTTTGTACTTGATAGGTTATACGCCTAACTAGATTATTTATTTCCACCGAATTAGTGCTTATTAAAGATATATCGTGATTATCATTATATTCTATATTTACTAAATCAGCATAGGACACTTCGCTTGTTGCTAAAACATCTTCAACAGATTCGCTTATAATACTGGTGGCAAGCGACCTTACTTTTTCCTGACTTAAACTTATTACTATCGGCGATATAATACAAAAATAATAAACAATTAGTAAAGCAATTATAAATAGGACTACAGATAAAAAAATCCTTGCCTTCCATCTGGGTGACAATTTTTTGCGTTTTTTCTTATAACTATATGCCCTCATATACAATAATATATATGACTTATGTCCTTTTATTGACAAATATTTTTTCTTGCATAACACTATATGTAGTAGGTTGTCTATACATACAACCTACTTTTTTGTTCTAGAATGGAAAATCAAGCCAAACAAAAAGGCAAATCCTACTGCGGCGGCTATTCCTGCGGCCGTGGCTTCTAGCCCACCTGTAAAAGCACCTATCAGCCCCCGCGATTTGACTGCACCTATCGCACCTTTTGCAAGCGACGCACCAAAACCAACTATAGGAACATTTATCCCCGCTTTTGCAAACTCGGCTATAGGGTCGAAAATACCAAATGCTTCAAGTAGCACTCCAACAAGTACAAAGGTGACAAGTATTCTTGCCGACGTAATATTTGTTTTTATTATTAGAAGCTCACCTATCGCACAGATAAGTCCACCAATTAAAAATACCCATAGATAATACATATTACACCTCCCCACTTTCAATTACCACTGCATGACATACCCCTGGAATAGTATCACCTTGTTGAGTTGCCGTGGTGGACAGCAATGCCCCAGTAGGTGCAAACAGTACTTTTTTATAACTTCCATCTCTTAATTTTTTCATAATAAAGGAATTTAGCACGGTGGCACTGCAACCGCAACCGCTTCCACCAGACAGTGTCGCTTGCTCACGAGTATAGTACATTTGCCCACAGTCATTGTAATTTAGTCCAAGTTTTATTCCTTGGTCCTCCATTAAATCAATAAGAATCTCGCTTCCAAGTTTACCTAAATCCCCCGTGACAATTAAGTCGTAATCATCTGGCGTTGTATTAGAGTCACGAAAATGGCAAAGCAGAGTGTCCATTGCCGCTGGTGCCATTGCCGCACCCATATCATTAACATCGTTTATCCCATAATCTACCACTCTACCAAAGGTGGCCATAGTTATTCTTGGTCCACGACCTTTTGGCGCTAGCACACAAGCCCCTGCTCCGGTTACCGTCCACTGAGCTGTTGGAGGACGCTGATTTCCAAGCTCCAAAGGAAATCTAAATTGTCTTTCAGCGGTAGAAAAGTGTGATGCGGTGGAACAAACAACATGGTCAAAAAGTTTTCCGTCCACAAGGGAGGCCCCTACTGCCAAACTTTCCGCCATAGTAGAGCAGGCACCAAAAAGCCCGAGATAAGAAAAATTAAAATCTCGTGCCGCATATGACGAACTGATTATTTGATTTAATAAATCTCCTGCAAGCAAAATGTCTACATCTGTTGGCTTTATTTTTGCCTTTTCTATCGCACCTATTATTGCGTTTTGTATCATTTTTCTCTCGGCCTTCTCATAAGTCTTTTCGCCAAAACTATCACTTTTCATTACATAATCAAAATATGGCCCAAAATTGCCTTGCCCCTCTTTTGGCCCAACAATGGAATAACTGCCTATTATGACAGGTTTATTTTTAAATTTTACCGTCTGATTTTTTGCCATGGCTTTTACCTCTATCAAATTCTTGACAATTAGGCAAAATTTTAAACATAAAAAAGCACAAACTCACGCTTGTGCTTTTAGATACCAATGAGAGTTTATTTTACTTTAACCATTGTAAAAGTATAAACAATTTCTTCTGGCACGCCTCCTTCAGGACTACCTGCAACCATTGAAAATTCAAACCCTCCACTTGTGATTTTTGTGATGATATATTTTCCGCCACCATAAAATTCTGTATCAACTACTAGTCTTCCATCAACTATATTATCATTATAAGTTTTTACACTAATATTATCGCCTGTTGGCACTTGGGAATTTTTTACTTCTTCTGGTACTTCAACTGAACTTGTCATCAACATTGTTTTACCACTAATAAACCAAACATATAAATATACATCATTATCATTGTCAAATACTTCAGACATGAGGACGGTTGAACGATATGCTGTATTTAATTCGAAAATAGTATCCCTAACTGAATAAGAAACTGTAATGGCATATGTTTCGTAGGTAACAACCATTTCTCTTGTGCCTGCCATCTCGGTGGTAAAACCTGAAACCATACTTTCTTCTATTGCAACTGGTATGGTGATTCCTTCATGTGTATATTCTAAGATTCCTCCTGCCAAGTCAAGGCTTTCTCCTATGTAATACTCTGTTCTGAACGATGAATGAAGTTCAATTCCGTCTGGCGTTGGAGTTTCTCCGCATGCAACAAGAGTGAACAAACTGCAAATCATCAGCATTGGCAAAACAAAAAACTTTGTGATTTTTTTCATATTTTCTTCCTCCTACCCCCTATTATACGCGGGGGGGGGAATTGTCAAGTAAAATTTAATGATATTTTTGTTTTTTCACTAGATTTCTCCACTCCGCCCTTACAGGCTTCGGTCGAAATGACAATATGAGAGAAAATGAGATTCAGTTGAAATGACAATAAGGGTTTTGTCGGAATGATAGTGGTTTGGACGGATTTTTGTCAGATTCGTCGAAATGACTCTACTCTAGAAATCGACCTATATAAACAAATAAACTAGACCTACAAGAATGCTGGATATTATTCCAACTACGATAACAGGCCCTGCAATTGTAAACATTTTTACGCAAAGACCATAGATAATACCCTCATGCTTAAATTCTAGGGCTGGACTTGTAATTGAATTGGAAAAGCCTGTAATTGGTACAATAGTGCCACCACCAGCGAATTTACCAATTCTATCATAAACGCCTATACCAGTAAGAAAAGAAGCAAGAAATATTAACACTATCAGTGTATACGCCCATGCAGTTTGCTCTGCCATATTTGGAAACCATAAAAGTATAAGGTCATTTATACCTTGACCTAAACAGCATATAAGCCCACCTATCCAAAAGGAATTAAAAAGGCTTGGCCATGGTCGTGTTTTGGGTATCTTTGCTTTTACATACCTATTATAAGCTTCATTACGCTTTTTCTCGTCCATTATCTTTCCCCTAGTCCTTTATTAACCTCTTTTTTCATTTTTAAACATTTGTATATTTTTCATTACTCTACGCAAACTAACTATGAATCGGAGGAATTTTATGAAAAAAATATTATTAGGCTCTTTTTGCGGCATTATCGCTTTAACCTGCGTTGGTTGCGGAAACGGACAGAGTTCAACCTTAAAAAACTTATCGGGTCAATTAAACAGAGTGACAAACACGGTTTCCAGTCTTTCTACAAGTCAGTTTGCCTCACTTACACCAAATGAATATATTGCAAACAATAATGGCTATCGCACTATGCCTATCTCTTCCACTAACTACAACACTCCCCTTGGCTCTCAAATCTACAAACTTCAAAACAGTGCTGATGAGCAGGAATATCTTAAACAAAACATTTTAACGCAAGCGGCTATGATTAAAAGCAACTTAACTAAAGAACTTAAACTTTCTAAAAATCAAGTTAGTGCTTTAAATGGTCTTGTAAACAACATTAGCAAATATACCGCAAGTCTTAACAACACCAAAAATGACATTAACAGTTCTATTAAAATGATAAAAAGATTTAATACGCCAAATAGATTTAACACAGACCAAGTGGGCGCACACTATCAAAGCCTTAATAATCACATGGACGCGAGATTATGCTATTTTAGAAATCTTTTAAACACCATGAACCAAGTGGAAAATACCCTTGAGTGCAGAAGTTGCCTTCCTAAAAACCAAGACAACACATATACTGAGTCTACAAAGCCTCAACAAGAAGTAAAAACACAGCAAAAAGAAAATAAGAAAAACATAGACACTTATAGAGGAAACACAGTTAACAACACCATTAACACGCCACCACAAAATGTTAACTACAACAATGGATACAACTATAACAATGGATATATGAATGGTTATTATGGTTACAATAATGGATATAACGGATATGGTTACAACCGAGGCGTCTTTAACCCAAACAGGAACACTGATACCTATCAGCCAAGAATAAGAAATATTGACACTTACAGAGTAAATCCTAATGGATATGGTTATAATGGTTACAATAATGGATACTGTGCTAACGGCAACTGTACAATTCCAGCTAGCAGTGATATAACCGAGGAAAACAAGGAAGAACCTAGAAAAACTGTAATTGAACATAAGGCAGAAGAAGTAAAAAATTCAGCGATTAAAACTTTACCAAAAAAAGATGAAAATAAAGAATTTCACATGGTAAAACAAATGCCTAAAAAGACAACTTCACATAGTACAAATTTAGTAATAGACCACATCAAGACCAACAAAAAGATAGAAAAACTTATTAAAGGTTAAAAGTTAAAAAAGAGAGCGAAAGCTCTCTTTTTTATTTAAACACAATATATTGTAGGTAGTATGTGCATACATGACACACTATATCATTTTTGCACGCAGGGATTCGAGTATCTTATTTTCAAGTCTTGACACTTGAACTTGCGAGATATGAAGCTCGGACGCTATCTCACTTTGCGTTTTATCAAAGTAATAACGAAGAAGGATTATCTTTCTATCCCGCTCATCAAGATGTTTAATTACCTCTTTTAGTGCAAGGTTTTCAAGCATATCTGAGCCTGTACTTTGCTCCATCTCCACCCTATCTATCACGTTTAAATTGCCACCCTCCTCTTCAAGTGGGGCATACAATGATACTGGCATTTTGGCAGAATCCATCGCCATAACTATTTCCTGCTCATCTACCTTGAAATGTTTGGCAAGATGTTCTATTGTTGGCTTTTCCTGTTTTTCTCCTACATACTTTTCTATATATCTATTAATCTGTAAATTCAATGACTTTAACGCTCTTGACACTTTTACCGCTCCATCATCTCTCATAAATCTTTTTATCTCACCTATTACCATTGGCACGACATAGGTGGAAAACTTAACATCAAACTCGTGTTTAAAACTTTTTATCGCCTTTAAAAAGCCTATACAACCTAGTTGGTATAGGTCATCATACTCAATTCCTTTATCGCGAAAGCGTTTGATTACACTCTTTATTAAAGGAGAATTCTCCTCTATAAGTATAGTTTTAGCTTCCTGATTTCCCTCTTGAGCAAGTGCGACATACTCTAAGGTTTTAGCAGGACTTAGCATTACTCACCTACCACGACCCTTGAATTGGCATTAAAATCTTTATACATTGTAACCTTTGTACCCTTTAATCCATTCTTTTCCACCTCTACTTTATCCATAAAGCTTTCCATTACTGCAAAGCCCATACCACTTCGCTCTTCAGCTGGCTTTGTGGTGAAAAATGGTTCGCGTGCCTTTTCTATATTTTTTATTCCTACGCCTTCATCACTTATTTCAATTTTTACGCTATTACCCTCTAACTCACATCTAAGTCTTACAAGACCATTTCCCCTTGGGTAAGCATGAACAACCGCATTTGTAACCGCTTCCGATACTGCGGTTTTTATATCTGTAAGTTCATCTATCGATGGATTTAATTGTACACAAAAGGAAGCAACACATACCCTTGCAAAACCTTCGTTTACCGATTCTGCCTTAAATACCACTTCCATAAAATTATTTGTTTTCATGTTACCTCCTAAACTATCTTGGGCATGATTTCATACAAGCCCGTCATTTTAAATATCTTCTCCGCATGAGTAGATGGATTTGCTATATAAATTGGTATATTTTTGCTTTTCATCTTTTTATATCTTCCTATCAATACGCCTATACCAGTACTATCCATAAATTCAAGTTCTGACAAGTCTATTATCACCTGCCCAAAGCCTCTCCCAGAAAACGCCTCATCAAGCGTCAACCTTGTATGTGTAGCAGAATGTTCATCAAGTTCGCCACACAATATGACATACAAAGTGTTGTTATACACCTTACTTTTTATATGCATACCCCCTTCCTCCTTCAACTACTTAATCCTAACACATCTAAATTTGCAAATATTTTCCTTCTTCTGCGAAAAAACACTAACCAACAAGAAAAAACGCGGGTTTTTAAGACCTGCGTTAAATAATAAAAAAAGCACAACCTTTGGTTGCGCTTTACTTATGGTGGGCAGGGATGGATTCGAACCATCGAAGGTAGAACCGACGGATTTACAGTCCGTTGCATTTGGCCGCTCTGCAACCTACCCATATTAAAAAAATGGAGCTGGTGAAAGGAATCGAACCTTCAACCTGCTGATTACAAGTCAGCTGCTCTACCATTGAGCCACACCAGCAAAGCGAAAATCATGTTTTACACTCAAGGGAAATAATTTCCTGCAATTTGGAAGCAAGTTTTCGCTTTTTGCGACCAAATGTAATTACACTACATTGCATTTTGTTGGCGATTTATCGCAACTTTATACAAAGAACTGAATTAAGAGTGTTGTGGTGCCCTAAGGTGGAATCGAACCCTCACTTTCAAGAGATTTATGCTTCTCTTCCACTTTGGCCACTATGGTGCCCTAAGGTGGAATCGAACCACCGACACAAGGATTTTCAGTCCTTTGCTCTACCGACTGAGCTATCAGGGCAAAATCGATTCCACCTTAAGGCGTATACAGTGGGGAACCGAACCACCGACACGGCTTCGCAAATTTTGCTCCGTTCTCATTTTGCTATACGCAAAAGTTCGACCTTTCGCAATTTTGCTTCGCTCCTAAAAAATGTGCCATTTTTCAGGAATCCTAATTACCCTTTGCTCTTGCCTAGAGCTATCTGGGCAAAGTTTTGCGTGCGCAAAACAAATTAATCCTTAAAATAAGGAAATGGCGACTCGAATGGGGCTCGAACCCACGACCTCCAGCGTGACAGGCTGGCGTTCTAACCAACTGAACTACCGAGCCACAGATTTTTCTGTGTTGTACTTTCATATTGTCATCTATGAAAGGTTGTCCTTAAAACAACGCTTTAACGTTTAAAATCAAACCGCATTTCACTTCGAAGTCCGGCTTTAACTTGGCCGGGGTTCGAGATTGCCGTAGGCAATCACAGCCTTTTCAAGGCTGCCCTCCCTGAAGGGAACAAGCGCACTTTTAATTTTAAACTATGGTGGGCCTTCAGGGACTCGAACCCCGGACCGACCGGTTATGAGCCGGTTGCTCTAACCAACTGA
>CANBAX010000012.1 GCA_947366645.1 uncultured Clostridia bacterium | reverse complement strand
GGCATAGGAAAGCGTGGCGCTGTTGCCATCAGTGGTTGGTCGGCATTAGTACACGCCTACCTAAGGTCATCTATAAGTGAAAGAGAGTATCTTGGTACAAATCTACGAATGTATGATTTCATAGAAAATCTTTTACGACTAGAAAGTGAAGAATGTTTTTATATTGTGGGCTTAGACGCTAGTTTTCATTTAAAAGGTTACAGATGCCTTGCACGCGGCTCAGCCTTAAAAGTTGGGATTAAAAATGATGAAATACCTAAATTTCTGTTTTCAGTTAATGCGGTAAATGTATTAATAGCACATAACCACCCAGGTGGTAAATGTAATCCGTCTACTCAAGATGAAACCGCAACAACAAATTTTGCTGAATTAGTGCAAAGGCTTGGTGGCGTATTTGTAGACCATTTAATTGTAGGAGTGAATGGAATTTACAGCTTAAAAGAAAAAAGAATATGTAGAGAGTTCACGGCTTTATAACTGTATAAATTTAGCAAGCAAAGACCCTACAAAAGCGGCTAAGAAAGAAAGAGTGGTACACAAAAGCAAAATCCAAAAAAGGCGAGGGGATTTCTTTCCCTTCTCTTTTTTATTGTCATGTTCACTAAGTTCGTAGCCATAAGGTAAAACGCATAGGCAGTAAACGCCATCGTCGTCATATTTAATAGAAATGCACTCCTGCCTTTCTAGATAGATTAAAATATTGTCAAGTCCGTCGCTATCCACACGATATTTTGCTGGCATTGCAGAAATTATGTCACTTGTTTCAATAACTTTATATGTGCCATTATTGCATTCTTTGATAAGTATTTTTAAAACTAACTTAGACTTAACATCTAGCATATATTTATTTTGTATGACAATACTATTCTTATACTATATCGACATTTTTCGTGGTTACTGTTGACAAGATTAAAATTTTAAGTTATTATATATTTGAGGTAAAAAATGGAATATTTTTCACAAAAAATGCTATTGTTTGAGGTATTAGACTTTTTTATTCGGGGTAATGAAGGTACTTTGGATTCAATAAAAGAGTCGGAAATATTTTTTGATGCGCTTTGGCAACTTGTTTCACAAGAGGAGATGGAAGCGGTTGTAATGAATGAATCAGTTTATTATGGAATCTTTCGTTCTTTTAATAAATTGTCCTTTATCGTAAAAGCAAAATTAATTTTGCCAAAGATATTTGATATTACTCAAGAAGAATGCTCAAAAATCATAAGCGATTCTGTTGCGAAAGCAAGACTTAAACTTATGGAAAAAAGCGGGAAGTTAATAAATAGTCAAACATTAGAAGATATTAAAAGTTCTTGGGCAAAAGAATACACTAAAGAAGTGGTGGAAAATGAATTTCAAGAGTTAGAAAACTATATAATAAAAGAAGCGGAAAGATATGAAAGTTGTAGAACGAGATATGATGAAGCGCCTGAAACAGTATATTATAACCGCTATGTTGAAGAGTGGAAAACAGTAGTTGAAACTTATGAAAAAGCTTTGCAAATATATGAGCATAATAAAGAGGCTTTACAGGAAATGCGTGAAACTGAAGACGACCTTTACTTTATTCAAAACGATTTTATTATATCTCCACTTGTGTTTAAAGAGAATAATCTTGGGTTTGATTTAAATAACCTAAAATTTAATAAAGAATTCGCAAGAGTCTATGCGCGCAACTTTGATAATGTAAAAACAGATTTTTCCAAACTCAAACCATGGGAATTAGAATTATGTAGACTTGGCGGCTTGCAAATTAAACGTAGTTATAAGAAAAAGACAGGAGAGCCAGATAAATATGGTAACGTACAAGTTTCAATATTTAATAACCCAGATGTTCCTGATTTCAACGATGAAAGTGAATAAAAGCATCACAAACGTGATGCTTTTTCTTTGCATAAATGTGTAGAATTGAGGAAATAATGTAAAAAATGATATGGGAGAAAAAGGGGAGTGCAAAGCAAAGAAAAATGGGTCATGAGCTATCTTTGCAAGGTATGTAATGGTAAAAAGACATATCTTATTTCTCCTAATGATATCGCAACTGCAATAAGTAAGAAATGTGTTTTGTCGGTATCTGAACTTGATGAAGTCATGTCATCTTTGGCATTAGATAACTATATAGATTTTGTTGTTTCCGACGGTAAAGAGGGCTATTTTTATTGTGTAAGTTTAAAGAAAAAGGGACAAACATACCTTCAAGATTCAAAAAAACAAAAAAAGACGCTGGGGCTACTTATTTTACGCAGTTTATTTTTGGCAACCATAAGCTTTGTGTTTGGGCTAATATTAAGGGCAATATTTAAAAGTTAAATTTTAATCAAAGATTATATCTAATTTCGACCTATTTCGACTTATTTCTATTTTGTTAAATTAAAGATAAGTATTAACCTATCTTAGTATCGGGAGGAGAAATGAGTTTACAAATAGCGGAAAAACTTTTACAGGAAGCGAAAATAATTTTACCTATGACGGATAGTGGCTCTGTTAATTATATTACAGAGGGCGAGTTTGGATACGGCTCTTTACACACACGTGCAGAGGCAGTTGAGATAAATAGTAAAATCAAAGGTGAGGAAGACGCGATAAAGAAGATGTTAAACATTTTAAGTATTCAGGCTAGATATGAAACCTCACAAGAGATAATAGATGAATTTTATGACATGGTCAAAGTGCTATTTGATGACTGCTGCGATAAAGGATACTCAGAAAGTGCAGAGTCAATTTTACGCATAATCGCGGTTGGCGCATTAGACAAATGTGAAAAATTTGATAAACAAAAATTTATAAAAGAAGGAATTTCTAACATTTTAAATATTTGTGGTAAAAGTCAGATAATTACTAGGAAAATGAAATATAAACAAAAAGCATTAAACATCATTGTAAAGACGCGGCAAAGCTACTTTGGCGACACTGATTACTCAATATCTGAATTAATAAAAATTTATAACGGGGTAGAAATGGGAAGTTTTAAGGTAAAGAACAAAATAACAGAACAAGATTTGCAAGAATATCAAGGCTATTAACTAGTCTTTTTTCTTTTAAAGTTGATAGTTTTGGGGAAACATAGTTAAAATATTTGGAAATAGCAAAGTTTTGGTTTATTATTTAAATATATGGAGGGTTTAAAATGCCAGCAGGTACAATAGCATTAATATTAAATTTTACTTTTGTGTTATCATTAATTATAGGCTTTTTAATTGGCTTATGGAGAGGGGTAAAAAAGGCATCAATAAATATCGTCTTTTCACTGGTTGGGCTTATAATAGCGTTTTTCATTTCTGGAGTGATAACTAATGCCATTTTAGATATTAAAATTCAAAATGCAGACGGGCAGTTGGTTACTTTAGCACAACAATTTGTCAGTATGTTACAACAAGATGCAACTTTAGGTCAAATTCTGGGTGCAAATGCTAACAATGTAATATTTCTAGAAAAACTTGTCTACGCACTGGCAAATGTTATGATATTTTTATTGCTGGCCCTTGCAGTCCAATTTGTCTGCTACATTTTCTATGCTATTTTGTCAGCCATTGTGGTTAAGAAAAAGGATAAGGAAGGAAATAAACTTCCAAAGCATAGGGTGTCGGGCGGTATAATAGGAGTTGTAAAGACTTTTGTAGTTATGTTTTTCATATTCATGCCTTTCAATGCCTTGCTAGGTACAGCAAATGATATTGTAAGTGTGGCATACTCAACCTCTGCCACCCAAGCTGAGGGCGGAGAAACATCTAAAGACCAAGCAACACAAGTGACGACAAATGTATTAGAAGGGCTTAATACAAGTGCATATGGCATTATTGGGAATATGTTTGGACTTGATAATGTTATGTGTGATTATTTGACAGCGTTTAAATTAGACCAAGAAACTATATATATCCGTCAAGAGGTGGCAAATATAATTGATGTATACAATGTCTTTACACAGATATCCTCCCCAAGTGAAAAAACAGTACCTTCAAAAATTGATTTCAATAAGTTAGATAAAACTTTAAATAATATTGTAAATAGTGGAATATATAAAAAAGTGCTTATTGACACGGTAGGAAACATAATTGAGAATTACTCTTCTTATACTTTTATCGACTGGAATAGCCTTGGCGAAGCACAAGATATCATTAAAGATTTAAGTCTTGCTTTAAAGAATAAGGAAGGAAGTTATAGCGACTATTTTACAAATGATATAATAAAGGTTTATGAAGCGTTTAAAACAATAGCCCAAAGTGGTGCGTTAGATGATTCGGCAGAACTTTCTGTTATCCAAAGAGTAAATGTGCTTGCAAACGAACACTATCAGGCACTAGAATCAGCGGTTAAAAACATTTTTGGAATGAACTTAATTAAAGATAGCACAAACTCTGCTTTGAATTTAGCGCTTAGTAAATTAATGGAAGGAGTTGACAAAATTTCAGTAAACGGAAGGGAAATTACTCCTGAGCAATGGGAAAACATGGCGGTGGAAATATCTCAGGTTGTTAAAAACTTTGCAAATTTATCGGTAGAAGTCGATGTTTCAAAATTATTAAATGACCCGCTTGTTATACTTTCAAGCGACAGCGCTATTGATATCGCAAACACTTTTGATAAATTAGGCAAGGTAATTGATGGTATTCGTGCTTTAGATTTGCTAAAAAATCAAGAAGGTGTTTGCGTTCTAGATAGCCTGCTTGCTAAAAATGGATTTGCTCTGCCAAACGAGGGCGAAGTTATATACAATAATGATGGAAGCGTAGCAACAATTACAAATTATACTGAACTTATGAATTTCATTTCACCTTCCCTTGTAGAACTTAAAAATATCAATATATATGATAATCTTTCTTCCGAAAGTGTATCTGTAAAAGAGGTTATGAAAACTTTTGCAAACGCAGTAAAAAATGATACTTCAACCGAGAAAGATGTTTTATCAAGAATTATATTGCCACTTAGTCAGGTAGAGCCAACTAAAACATTGTTAGTAGAAAACTTATTGAAAGGGCTTAATAATGACCTTATCAACTTTAACAGCCTAGATTCTTATCAGGCTTGGAAGGGTAATCTTAAATATATTTCCAACCTTCTTGTATCCCTTGATAAAGGCAGTGTTGGCGATAACCAAACCTATCTTGAATATATTTTGCTCAATAATTCGGTAGAAGATTTGTTTAAAAATATTTCAGCTTCTGATGCAACTGAAATCTTAAGACCGGTGCTTTATGCAGATGCAACCGCCTCACTTAAAACTCAATTTTTCACTACTCTCACTGAAACATTTAAAACACTACTTCACGATGACACTGTTTTACTTTCTGCGGATAATGTGACTTTAAAAGAAAACGATAGTAATAACCAAGCAGAGGAAATATGTAATGTGTTTGAAAAACTTATGGCATTCTATCCAACCTTAACAAGCGAAACAGATTTATCAAGCCTTGATAAGGTTGCACTAGGTCAGTTGCTTGATAGTATGAAGATAAACGCGTATAGAGAGGGGGAAGCTGGAATATTTGCCGAAGTATTTGAAAATTTGGCGGATAAAGTATCCATATTGTATCCAGAGATAAGAAAGGACCCAGTTAATAAATATAAAGATGTAAACTTTACTGAGATACTTTCAACTGATGCGAGGGCTTAATGGAATTTAAACACACTCCAGTGCTTTTAAAAGAAGTAATACAAGTGCTGGAAATCAAGGAAGAGGGAATGTATTTAGACTGTACCATTGGTGGCGGCGGACATTCCAGTGAAATACTCAAAAAGTTAAGTAAAAAAGGCTTTTTGTATGGCTTTGATAGAGATACAATGGCAATAAAAGCCAGTGAAGAAAGATTAGCAGAATATCCCAATAAAAAAATAATAAAAGATAATTATAAAAATGCAGTTTCAAGGTTAAAGGAACTAGGAGTAAAGGGTGTAGACGGAATACTAATTGATTTGGGGGTCAGTTCCCCTCAAATAGATTTACCAGAACGCGGTTTTAGTATTTTGCATGAAGGTAAACTTGATATGCGTATGGATACAAGTGAAAAAAATAGTGCATATGAAGTGGTTAATAACTATTCACAAGAAAGACTTGTAAAAATTTTGTATGAATATGGACAAGAACCTAATGCAAGACGAATTGTAGAAGAAATAATTAAACGTCGGCCTATTGAAACGACATTAGAACTTAAAGAAGCGATAGAAAACGCATTTCCCAAAAAATTACTATATAAAAGGGGGAATGTAAGTCAGCAAACCTTTCAGGCTATAAGAATAGAAGTAAATCGAGAGTTAGAAGGCCTATCTAATTGCTTGGAGGAACTAATTGATTTCTTAAATCCTCAGGGTAGAATCGCCGTAATTTCCTTTCATAGCCTAGAAGATAAAATTGTAAAAGAGGTGTTCAAAAAATACTCATCAGACTGCTTGTGTCCACCTCGAACGCCGGTGTGTATTTGCGGGCATAAGGCATCAGTGAAATTATGTAATAGAAAACCAATAACAGCAAATGAAAAGGAAATAAAAGAGAATTCAAGAAGTTCAAGTGCAAAACTCAGGGTGGCTGAGAAACTATAAAATAGTAATGAAAACAAAAGGAGGGGAATATATGTATAGAGAAGAAAGTAATGTGGCAATAGCGGAGCCAGAAACCAAAAAAGAGGTTAGAAAAGTAAACGCATTTTCCAGTAAAGCATATCAAAAGACGGAAGTGGACGAGCCAAAAGCAAAGCTGGATATAAAGCCAAAGCAAACTTCTTCAATTATAGAAAAACCCAACTATGATTTTATAGAATCGTTAAGTCCAGAGGAAGAAAAGAAGGTCTACAAAATTGAAAAAGAAAAACCCGAGCCAAAGTCGAACACACTTGGTAAACGGCTTAGAGCGGTAATTTTCAGTTTAGTAGTTGCGGTATGCGGGGTGTGGGGAATTGTGAATGTTGTATCAATATCCAATTTAGAAAGTGAAATTGCGGCGGTAAATGAAGTGTATCAATTAAACTTAATCAATTATCTTTCTAAATTAGGCACATTAGATTCTGCAAGCAATTATAATGATTTGTTTGAAACCTATCCCGTCAAACCTTCAACACCTTCACAGGTGGCAACAGCTTCCAACTGGTTCGATAGAATTTGCAATTTTATAGCGGGGTTGTTTGGAGGCTAAATGCAAAAACCCTATTCCCTTCGTTCATTAAGAAAAAGGATATCAGCAGTATGTATGGTGATATCCTTTATTTTTTGTGCGCTAGTCGTTCGACTTTTTGTAATACAAATAATCAATGGTCAAGACCTTCAATTAAAAGCAACCGACCAGTGGACGCGAGACCTTGCCATTGTGGCGCCACGCGGGACTATCTATGACAAAACAGGGGCGTCACTCGCGGTAAGCTATACAACCTATAACATTTTTGTCCGCTCAAGAGAGATAGAAAATCCATCGGTATGCGCAAGTATGCTTGCAGATGCTCTCACCTTGCCTTTTTCCAGCGTATATGAAAAGGTGCGAAAAAAGGGGGTAAGTGAAACACTTATTAAAATGCAGGTTGAAGCAGAAATTGCCGAAAAAATATATGATTTAGGCATCAAGGGGGTATACCTTGCGGAAAATGTAGCAAGATACTACACTTATGGTAACTTACTCACTCAAGTACTAGGTTTTACCAGCATTGATAATGTGGGACAAAGCGGAATAGAGGCGTATTACAATAATTATCTTAAAGGGGAGGACGGTTGTAGTTTTGTTCAGGCAGACTTGCAGGGAAAGGAAATCGGTGGTAGTTTAAGATACTATATCGGTGCAAAGGAAGGCAACTCATTGACCCTTACTATTGACAGCAAAATACAGCTTATCTTAGAGCAAACTTTAGAGAAAATTATGCTTGAACAAAAAGCAAAAAGTGTCACTGGCTTAATGATGAGTGCAAAAACTGGAGAGGTGGTGGCTCTTTCAACAAAGCCAAGTTTTGATTTAAATGAAGTGCCGCGTGATAATCTGGAAGTATTGTTTGACCAGTCCAAAGTAAAAGCAGTCACAGATATCTATGAGCCAGGCTCGACATTTAAAATACTCACGGTGGCGGCGGCACTTGAAGAAAAACTTACAAATTTTGAAGATAGGTTTTATTGCCCAGGTTATAGAGTTATAGATGGTGTAAGAATTAAATGCTGGCGTTCAATAGGGCATGGCAGTCAAACACTAATTGAGGCGTTCCAAAATTCTTGCAACTGTTGTTTTATGGACCTTGCGTTAAGGCTGGGTGTAGATAAATTTTATAGTTATATACAAAAGTTTGGACTTGGCAAAGCAACAGGTATAGCAATAACTGGGGAAGGCAAAGGCATTTTAATGGACAAAAAACTTGTAAAAACTGTTGACCTTGCCAGAATGGGTTTTGGCCATGCTATAGCTTTGACTCCAATGCAACTTGTCACGGCGGTATCCTCTATTACAAATGGCGGAGAATTACTAACGCCTTATCTCGTTTCAAAAATCACTGATAAGGAAGGTAATATAAAGTTAGAAAATAAAAAGACGGTGAAGCAAAATGTGCTTTCACTAGAAACCTCTAAAATGGTAAATGAGCTTCTTGAAAAAGCGACAAATAAAACAGCGCCTTACACCTTTGTTGAGGGCTTTAATGTGGGTGGCAAAACAGGTACGGCACAAAAATATAAAACAACAGGCGGGATAGACCAAGGTAAATATATTTCAAGTTTTATTGGGACGTATCCGGCAAACAACCCTGAGTATGTGCTTTTAATATTTGTAGATGAGCCAAGTGCGGGCGCATATTATGGAAGTGTTGTAGCCGCTCCTTATGGTAAAGAGGTGTATCGCGGGGTATTCGAGTATCTAGGAGAGGAAAAGCAAGACCCTGATGCGGTTGTCGAGTATGTGGAAATGCCAGACCTTGAAGGTAAAAGTATGACTGAGGCGGCACTGCTTTTGAAAGAACTAGGGTTGTATTATGACCTTGACGGCGAAGGCGAGTATATAAAACAACAGCTTCCACCAGCAGGAACAAGGCTTGAAAAAGGCAGTACTATAATACTTGTCACTTAAAAAGTTGTAAAAGTTGATGTAAATGTTTAAAATATAAATATGACTATTCTAATAATATCGGTTGTGGTTATAATTGTTATTTTACTTTGTGCCTGTCTTGCGGTTGCAAACTTTGCAGGGGAGGATTTCTATGAAAAGTTTAAGGAACTGACAAAGAAAAGTATAAATAACGAAATAACAGTAATACAGTTTTATAAACTCATAAATGAAAAATATTTCAACAATAATTTAAAGGTTACAGAAGCAAAAAAAGGTGCTGATGCCTATGCAAACGGAATATTATTCCTCTCTCCAAGTACAATTAATAGTAATAATATAGCCTCTTTTGCAATAATTGCTCACGAACTAGGTCATGCTAAACAAGACGCTACAACTAAAAAGTTAAAAGTTATGAGTACTTTAAGAAAAACGGGGGCAATTATAGGATTTTTTATGTTCCCCTTACTCCTCGCAGGACTTATACTTTTACTGTTCGGTGGAAATTATCTCTATTATGGAATAGGGCTAATTGCTGGAGGAATATTAATTTTCCTTCTTGCAATAGTAATTAAAGCGCTTACAATAAAAATTGAAAAGGAAGCATCTCAAAATGCCCTAGAATTTTTAAAAGAGATTTGCACAAAAGAAGAACTTAAAATATGTAAAGATTTTCTTAACGACGCAAAACTCACCTATTGGGCGGATATGTTTCGCTCTCTACTGGGCTGGACAATGCTTACTCGAAAAGGAAAGTTATTCAGATAGGAGGTAATAATTTGGGTACTATAGAATATATAATTGCGTCATCACTGCTTTTAATAGCTTTTATAATAGCGCTTGTGGCAGAAATTAAAGTTGAGCGGACATATAATAAGTATAGCCATGTGGAAACAAAATCTGGGCTGACCGGCGGAGAACTTGCACAAAAAATCATCGACTCGGCGGGCTTAAATGTGAAAGTCAATGTGATAAAAGGAAGACTAACTGATAATTATGATTCTTCAAAAGGCGAACTTAATATTTCGTCAGAAAATTATAACAGTAATTCAATTTCGGCTCTAGGCGTAGTTGCGCACGAATGCGGTCACGCACTTCAAGATGCAAAGGACTATAAACCACTTCGTATAAGACATAGTGTAATAAAAACCACAAATATCGTGTCAAAATTTTTATTTCCACTTTTAATCATCGGGCTAATATTCGACCTTATGTATATCGGCGGTGTAACAGGTTTGGTGTTTATTTGGACTGCGGTATGCTTTTACGCACTTTCCGTCATAGCCAACCTTGCAACCTTGCCAGTGGAGCTCAATGCTTCAAGTCGGGCATTAAAAATGCTAAAAGGGTTTGAGGTAATGGACGAGTCAGAAATCAAAAAAAGCAGAAAGGTGCTTTCTGCCGCGGCACTTACCTATCTTGCCTCCCTGTTAATTTCTTTAGCGTATTTTTTAAGGTTTTTACTTTTCGCCCTTTCTAGATTAAATGACAGATAAAAAACAGCCATAAGGCTGTTTTTTTAATTAAATTTAACTTTTTTTCCTACATACTCAATAAGTTCACTTATTGGAAGGCGTATCTGCTCCATACTGTCACGGTCACGAAGGGTAACGGTGTCATTTTCAAGTGTGTCGAAATCAATAGTCACGCAATATGGCGTACCAATTTCGTCCTCTCTGCGATAACGCTTTCCGATAGAGCCAGCCTCATCATATTCGCACATAAACTCTTTGCTAAGTAGGGCGTACACCTCTTTTGCCTTTTCACTCAAGTTCTTTTGAAGAGGCAGCACCGCTACTTTAAAAGGCGCGATAGCAGGGTGGAAGTGCATAACAACCCTTGTTTCGCCATTTTCTAAAGCTTCCTCATCATAAGCCTCAGTAAGCACGGCGAGGGTAAGTCTGTCCGCACCTATAGAATATTCAATAACATTTGGAATAAACTTTTCGTTTGTAACAGGGTCTAGATATTGCATAGCTTTACCGCTATATTCCTGATGCCTAGACAAATCCCAAGTAGAGCGATGATGAATACCATTTAACTCTTCCCAACCAAGCGGGGAGAGGAATTGAATATCGCAGGCAGCCTTAGCGTAATGCGCAAGTTTTTCGTGGTCATGATATCTAAGATGTTCAGGGTTAAAATTAAGGTCTAAAAGAAACTGCTTTGCTTTCGACTTGAATTCTTCATAAGTGTCAAAGGCTTTGTCTTCACGGCAGAAATTCTGAAGTTCCATTTGCTCGAACTCTATTGTACGGAAGATGAAATTTCCAGGCGTAATTTCATTTCTAAATGCCTTTCCTATTTGTGCAATAGCAAAAGGTACTTTTGCACGCATACTTCTTTGTACATTCAAAAAGTTAACAAATTCCCCTTGAGCAGTTTCCGGCCTAAGGTAAACCACATCTTTTTCACCTTCTACAGTACCACGGCTTGTTTCAAACATAAGTTTAAATTGGCGTATTTCAGTCCAGTTAAAATTGCCACAGTGTGGACATTTGATTTTGTTTTCGTTCACATACGCGGTCATATCTTCGGTTGTCATGCTTTCTGCGGACACTTTGCCTTTAGAAAATTCTTCTATAAGATTATCAGCACGAAATCTTTGTTTGCAGGTTTTGCAGTCCATTTTAGGGTCGGAAAAACTTTGGGTATGCCCACTTGCGTCCCACACCCGAGGGTTCATAAGTATAGCGGCATCAAGCCCAAAAGTGGAAGGGCTTTCCTGCACAAACCGTTTCCACCAAGCACGCTTAATGTTATTTTTAAGTTCCACTCCGACTGGGCCATAATCCCAAGTATTGCCCATGCCTCCGTAAATTTCACTTCCTTGGAAAATAAACCCTCTTGCTTTACAGAGATTTACAATTTTATCCATAGTAACCTTCAATATTTTTTCCATATCTCTCTCCTTTACTGCTTAAGTATAATAAAACCCCTAAGCAAAAAATTATGCTTAGGGGCGATTATCTACCGCTGTTCCACCCTAATTCGCAAAGGAAAACCTCTGCCTTCATTAAGCCATTTCGCTGACCCTGCGTTTTGCTCAGGATTTGCCAAGTCCGTCACAGCAAAAATTATAGAATAATTATATGCATTTTTTTATTTATAAGTCAAGTAAAAAAGCGGTCATACCGCTTATTTAAAGTATTTTTCCATATATTCTTCATAGCTTCCTGTAAAATCAATAACTTTGTTTTCATCTACAATGTCAATAATGCGATTTGCTACCGTTTCAATAATTTCTTGGTCGTGGGTGGTAAAAAGCATCACGCCTTTGTAGTTTAACATACCCTTGTTAAGAGCTGTAATACTTTCAAGGTCAAGATGATTTGTAGGCTCGTCAAGAAATAGTAAGTTAGACTGCTCAAGCATAATTTTGGCAAGCATACATCTTACCTTCTCTCCACCTGAAAGAACTTTTGCAAGTTTCATATTTTCTTCGCCGGTAAAAAGCATTCTTCCAAGCCAAGAGCGTATATATGTTTCATTCTGGTCCTTTGAAAATTGTCTTAGCCAGTCCACAAGAGTTAGGTCAATATTATTAAAGTATTCGTCATAGTTTTGTGGTAAGTATGAAGCGCGAATAGTTTTTCCTATATGCACAAAGCCGCTGTCTGGATTTTCCTTGCCCATTAAAATATTAAATAGCGCGGTTGTAATTTGGCTGTTTTTTGCAAAAATAACAACTTTTTGCCCTTTTTCAATATTAAAATTTAAGTTTTTGAACATTCCTTCTTTTGAAAGATTTTCAACCTTTAATACTTCCTTTCCAATTTCCTGCTCAAAATCAAAATTTATATAAGGGTATTTTCTAGAAGATGGTTTAATGTCCTCTATAGTAAGTTTTTCCAGCTCTCTTTTCCTGCTTGTCGCTTGCTTAGACTTTGATGCATTAGCCGAGAAACGGGCAATAAACTCTTTAAGTTCTTTAGCGCGCTGCTCTGCTTTTTTGTTTTGGTCTTTCATCTGTCTTAAGATAAGCTGGCTAGACTCATACCAGAAATCATAGTTTCCGATAAACATATTAATTTGTCCGTAGTCCACATCACAAATGTGTGTACAAACTTTATTTAAAAAGTGACGGTTATGAGAAACGATGATAACTATGTTTTCAAAATCCAACAAGAAATTTTCTAGCCATCTAGTAGTTTTAAAGTCTAAGTTGTTTGTTGGCTCGTCAAGCACCAGTATATCAGGATTTCCAAAAAGTGCCTGGGCAAGCAAAATCTTCACCTTAAGTTTTGCATCAAGTTCTGCCATATTGCAGTCGTATAACCCTTCTTCTATTCCAAGGTTTTGAAGCAGGCTTTTTGCCTCAGCTTCCGCCTCCCAGCCACCAAGTTCAGCAAATTCCGTTTCAAGTTCGCCGGCTCGAATTCCGTCTTGTTCAGAAAAGTCTTCTTTCATATATAGTGCATCTTTTTCTTTCTGGATGTCCATAAGGTGTTTGTGTCCAAGAAGGACAGTATTAAGTACGGTTTCGTTGTCATACGCGTTTTGATTTTGGTTAAGTACGCTCATTCTTTCATTTGGTGAAATAAAAATATCACCGGTGTTAGGCTCAAGTTCGCCGGTTAAAATTTTTAAAAAGGTGGATTTCCCAGCTCCATTAGCACCAATTATGCCGTAGCAATTACCCTTTGTAAACTTTAAATTAACATCTTTGTAAAGCACTCGACCGCCGAATGCAAGTGAAATATTGTTTGCCTGTATCATATTAACTCCTACTTTAAA
>CANBAX010000011.1 GCA_947366645.1 uncultured Clostridia bacterium | reverse complement strand
AAAACATCAAAAGCAACATCCTTGCCTCTTAGCATTTTGTCACATTCTAGTATACTCATCCCAGTAATAGCAGAAAGCTCTTCCATGCTAGTGTTATTTTCTTCCATCAGTAGTTTTAATCTCTTGACAAAAACAGAATTTTCACCCTTGTATCTATACATTTTTCACCTCCTGCTTTTATACTAGCAAAAATAAATCTTAAATACTTCGATTAAGACATATTGTCTTAAAAAAAATAAAAAGTCCGCCATAAGGCGGACTTCGTCAGCAAGCAATAGGGGACGGGGAACCTTGCGAGGACTGGGGTCCCCAGTGCCTTTTGGTTACTTTTCAGCATATGAAAAGTGACATCATTCCCAATTAATTTCATCCATTCCTTGACTTTTTAAAAATTCATTACATTTTGAAAAGTGCTTGCAGCCAAAGAAACCTCGATATGCAGATAGGGGGCTTGGGTGAGGCGCTTTCAAAATCAAATGCTGACTTTCAACAAAGGGTGCAAAACTTTGTGCGTAAGAGCCCCAAAGTAGAAATACGATAGGCTCTTTTCTAGCACCTAATTTTTTTATAATTTCGCCAGTCAGTTTTTCCCAACCCTTGTCTTTGTGCGAGTTTGCTTGCCCGCGTCTAACTGTGAGTACGGTGTTTAAAAGTAGCACCCCTTGACTTGCCCAACGTGTAAGGTCGCCGCTGTTTTTGCAGGTGATATCAAGGTCATCATGTATTTCTTTCATAATGTTAACAAGTGATGGAGGTATTTCTACTCCCTCTGGCACAGAAAAAGAAATTCCTTGTGCTTGGTTTGGCTCATGATAAGGGTCTTGCCCAATTATAACCACTTTCACCTTGTCAAAAGGCACATGGTTAAGGGCATTAAAAATTTTATCTTCTTCGGGGTAAATCGTGCGTGTTGCATATTCGTTCGCAAGAAACTCCTGCAACTGCTTAAAATAAGGCTTTTCAAATTCACATTGCAGTAGGTCATACCAACTTCTTCTAATTTTTATCATATAAATATGATAATTAAAAGCGATATAAAAGTCAACTAAAATATTAATTGCCTATTGAAATAAGTATTTTGTTGTGATATAATAAAGAAAAATAGGAGAAAATATGGAAAAAACAAACCATAAGATGTATTCATATAATCCACTGCTTCCACACTTTACAGAAATGTCTATTACGGGAAATATGAAAGAATTTTCCTTTGAGTTGACGAAGGAAGAACTGGAAAGCGTTGTCAATGAAATAACTGCAAATATGCTTTCTGATGTGGTTAAATGCCAATTTATGAATCCTGAGGTTAGCGGGGAAGGTTTGAAAGAAGGGGATACAGTAATATTCAATAAAGGTATGCCAACTGCATTAGTCACTATTAATATTTCTTTGTGTAGTGGTCGTGCAATAATAGGCAAAAAAATTTATGATAATGAGTTCGTTTTGACAGAGCCTATAGCAAAGATGCTTTATAAAAAATATGGTGAGCAGTTTAATATATTATTTGCATGGGCAAGGACTAGTTATTACAAGGCAAGACATAATTATGATATGAGCCTTGAGGAATGTTGTGATGCACTTAATAGAGATTTAAGTTGTATCGGTAAGTATTCTGAAAAGCCACACATACTTGTAATACATGGTAGAAATGGGTATAGTTATGAGGAATTAAAGGATATTTCTCAAGACGAAAATGTGTAAATAAGGGGAAAGGAAATGGATATATCTAAAATTAGAGGCGACCTTTTGGAGAGAATAATACTAACCTCAGTAAATAGCGGGGGGGGAATTATTGGATTAAGAATATAGATTTTGCAAGAGCGGCAAATCTTGATGGAACAAAGGTAAAAGTTGCAAACGATAATAGTAATAGCATTTCTACGATAGTTTTTTATAAATCAAAACTTGAAGTGCAAGGCGAACTTGCCGTATATGCTGAGCAAATGCAGAAAGAGTATATACGCGTGCTTTGTGAAAACGACGCTGAATTTAAAGAAGATTATGAAAATGCTTTAAAAGAAATTGAAAATAAGACATTAGAAATCAAGGCAAAACTTGAAAGAGGTTTGCAAATGAATGGTTTTGTTAAGGTTGAAGAAATTTTAAGTGCACCTGACTTCAAAGAGGCATTAAGTAAAAGTAGACATAGCAATTTCTTAATGCCATTGCAAAATAGTTTTGATAAAAGGGGTAGAACTTTTAAGGCAGGGGAAATATATTTTGCCGATTTAAATCCAGTACTTGCTGATGAACTTGGCGGCGAAAGACCAGTAATAGTTTTGGTACATAACAAATCAGACAAAACAGTATTGTGTGTCCCATGTTCAAGTAAATTGACAAAAAATGGTATGTTAGAGCTGAAAAAGGAAGATTACAACCTTATTTATGATAGCCAAGTTTGTATAAAACAAATAAGGACAATTTCTTCGACAAGGCTATATGATAAGATAGGAGAACTCAAAAAAGAGGATTTAAAAATTATTAAGAAGAATATTGTTGAGCGATTAGGTATTGATAAATATCTTTTGCAAGAAATTTTAGATGAGAGAATTGAAACGGCAATTTCAGAAAGTGATTTTGTTGAAACGGAAAGCGTGAAAACGCAGGTGGAACCACAACAGAGTATTGACCATAGTGAAACTTATGAATTGACAAAAGAGGAAATCGGCCAAATAGTTATGGCGAAAATCCAACATATGCAAGATAATGGTTCTAGACTGCAGTTCAGCAAAGACTATAAAATTGAGGGTGAAGATTTATCAAAAGGTATTTTTGTAAAACTGAATGCTATGGACGCATACAACAATATTTTCTACACCGATATATTTTTGTATCCATTTTATGCACACTACTATTGTGGCGATAAAAAGCAATTAAACGACTGTGTACTGCAGGAAGCACTTGTAAAATTACTTTCTAAAAAGTATACTACTTATCCTAAAAAGTACGCAAGAGCGATAGCAGATGCATATAGTAAGAAATATAATAACGCAAGAAGCCAAAGTGGGCAAATTAACGCGGAAAAAGGCTTTGCAAAATCATTAAGCTTCATAGGCAAATATATGAATAATTGTGATGACATCATGCGTGAAGGAGCCAAGGCATTAAATTTCTATGACCTTGCTGATATCACAGAAAGTGTTTAAAAAAACGCTACTTCAAGTAGCGTTTTTTATTTTCTCGTACAAACCGCAACCGTGGTTGCCACAGTAGCACCAACGATAGGGTTGTTGCCCATTCCGATAAAGCCCATCATCTCAACATGTGCAGGCACTGAGGAAGAGCCAGCAAATTGTGCGTCGCAGTGCATTCTTCCCATGGTGTCAGTAAGGCCATAACTTGCGGGACCAGCCGCCACATTGTCGGGGTGTAGTGTTCTGCCAGTGCCACCACCAGAAGCAACAGAAAAATACTTTTTGCCGTTTTCTAAACACCACTTTTTGTAGATGCCAGCCACAGGGTGTTGGAATCTGACAGGGTTTGTGGAGTTGCCAGTGATAGAAACATCCACCTTTTCATACCTCATAATTGCCACACCTTCTGGCACATCATAACAGCCGTAAATTTTGATGTTTCCTCTCTCGCCCTTAGAAAATCTCTTTTTGTTTAAGATTTTAAGTTTGCCAGTTTCGTGGCTGTACTCGGTGTTAACAAAGGTAAAGCCATTTATTCTTGCGATAATGTATGCGGCATCTTTGCCAAGACCAATAAGCACAACATTAAGAGGAGATTTTCTCACCTTGTTAGCGGTTACAGCAATGCCGATAGCACCTTCTGCCGCGGCAAAACTCTCATGCCCAGCAAGGAAGGCAAAACTCTTTGTACCTTCGTCAAGCAACATAGCACCCAGCCTGCCATGACCAAGCCCGATTTGACGCTCGTCAGCCACCGACCCTTTCACACAGAATGCTTGTAAGCCCTCGCCAATTTTCAATGCCACCTCTTGTGCCGATTTGGAATTTGTTTTAAGTGCGATAGCCACACCCAGCTCGTACGCTTTCACTGCATTGTCAAAGCAGATAGGTTGAATACCTTTTACAATGTCATAAACATTTATGCCAGCCTTTTCGCAGAGAGAGTGCGCCTCATCAAGACTTTTAATTTTGTATTTTTTAAGTACATTTTTTATTTCTGCGTATTTTGTAATTTCGTTCATAACTAAATCCTCCTTGGGTCTACAAAACAGACACCTTCATTAAATCTTCCGTAGGTTTTAGTCGCTTTTTTAATGGCTTCTTGTGGTGAAATTTTGTCATCTTTAAGATAGTTCATAAGCGTACCCATGTTCACATATTCATAGCCTATAATCTCGCCACCTTCATCTAACGCTTCACGCGTAATGTACCCCTCCGCAAGAGTAAGATATTTCGTGCCGCTTTCACTGTTAGAGTAGCAGGTACCAATATTTGATGATAGTGTTTTCCCAAGGTCTTCAAGTGCCGAGCCTACCGCAAGTCCGCCCTCTGAAAATGCTGACTGACTGCGCCCATAAACAAGTTGCAAAAACACCTGCTTCATCGCGTCATTAATGGCGTCGCAAACAAGGTCGGTATTAAGCGCTTCCAAAAGCGTTTTCCCAGGCAGTATCTCAGCCGCCATAGCCGCCGAATGTGTCATTCCGCTGCAACCAATGGTTTCAACAAGTGCTTCTTTAATAATGCCGTCTTTCACATTAAGGGTAAGTTTGCAAGCCCCTTGCTGAGGCGCACACTTGCCGCAACCGTGTGAAAAACCGGAAACATTTTTAATTTCTTTTGACTGCACCCAGCTCCCTTCTTCTGGTATAGGGGAAGGGCCAAAGCCTTCCATATTTTTTGGATTAAGTGGACAAGACATAAATAACCTCCTTTACATACCCCAAGTATAGCCTAAAAATTTAACAACTCAAAGCGAATGCTTGACAAAAAAAAATTAAGAGGGTATTCTTGTTTCATAATGGAGAGAAAATGAAAACAGATAAGAATTTATTTAACACCTTAAAAGAGCGGGGGCTATTATATCAATGCACCAACGAGCAGCGGCTAAAGCAGTTGCTTGAAAGCGGTCAGCCCATCACACTTTATGAAGGCACCGACCCAACTATGGACAGCCTTCACATTGGCCACTGCGTACCATACTGCGTGCTTAGGCGTTTTCAGCAGGCGGGTCATAAAGTAATTCTGCTTATGGGTGGTGCGACTGCGTCTATTGGCGACCCAAGTGGCAAAAGCGAACTCAGAAAAATGCTTTCATATAAACAACTGAATGAAAACATTGAGAAAATAAAAGAAAGCCTTTCAATTTTCCTAGATTTTGAGGGCGAAAATCCTGCCGTTATTGTTAATAATGCGGACTGGTTTAAGGGACTTAGTTATATAGATTTTATGCGTGAAATTGGCGTGCATTTTAATATGAATAAAATGCTGGCTAATGAAATCTATTCAAATCGTATCAAGGAAGGCGGACTTACCTTTTTTGAAATGGGCTATATGCCAATGCAGGCCTATGACTTTGTGGAACTAAATAAGAGGCTGGGTTGCACACTCCAATATGGCGGAGCCGACCAGTGGGGGAATATAGTTGCGGGGGTGGAACTCCAACGTAAACTCAACTACGCCAACGGCACAGATACCGAACTTATCGGTGCCACCAACCCACTTCTTCTTACACCAGAGGGCAAAAAAATGGGTAAGACAGAAAAAGGTGCGATTTGGCTTTCAAAGGAAAAGATAACTGCCTATGATTTTTATCAAGGCATCTATCAAACCCCTGACGCTTGCGTAGAAATGATGTTCGCACTTTTCACGGATATTCCAATGCAAGAGGTAAGGTCACTGATAGCCCAAGATATTGTTTCCGCCAAGAAAAAAATGAGTTATGAAATAACTAAGTTTGTCCGCGGTGAGGCCGATGCTATAGAGGCGCAAAAGATGAGCGAAAGCCTTTTCACAGAGGGCGGCGATGACGCACCAGTGGTTGAAATGATAGCGTCAGAATTTAATGAAGGTAAAAACCTCACAAACCTGCTTGCCGAAGTCAAACTTTGCTCCTCAACAAGCGATGCTCGCCGTATGATACAGGGCGGTGCAATTTACATGAATGGCGAAAAAGTTACCGATGTCTACACAAAAGTCACACTCACAAATTTCAAAGATAATTCTATTCTTCTTAAAAAAGGCAAAAAGAACTTTGTAAAGGTAACAATAAATTAAGAAAGGTGGCATTGCCACCTTTTTTATTTAAAAATGTCAGCAGGGTGAATACCAATAACTCGTGCCACTTTGACGACATCTCCAATGTCGCAAACAGAGTAATCGTCAAGTATATCAGCAAGCACATTCATGCTGATTTTGCATTTTTCGGCAAACTGACGAAAGGTAATTTGATTTTTATATATGTAGTCATAAATCAAATCAAGTTTAATTACCCCAGTCATATCGCTTATATTTGGGTTTTTATTCATGTTATTCCTCCTTTTGTCCATTTAGACAAACATATTATAATTGTCTATTTGGACAATGTCAAGTATTTTTTGTCCAAATAGAGTAAAATATTTCTAAAGGAGGAAATATGGAAATATTTGCAGAAAGATTAAAGGATTTAAGAAAAGAAAAAGATTTAACCTTAGAGGCTTTGAGTAAAGAAATTAATTTTAGCATTAATACAATAAGTCGATGGGAAAGGTGTGAAAGACTGCCTAATATTTTAGCATTAGTAGCACTCGCTAAATTTTTTAAAGTTTCTACCGATTATCTTTGTGGACTTGAGGATTAAAAACACCCTATTGTCATTTCGACCGTAGCGGAGAAATCTAAAAATCCACCACTTGTCATTTCGACCGACGCGACCTTTGGTCGCAAAGCGGAGAAATCTCGCGTAAGCGTAAAACTAAAAAGGAAAAAAATGAAAACTTATTATGTGTATATAGTGTCAAATTTTACTAATTCAACTTTATATGTTGGCGTTACTAATGATATTGTGCGTCGAGTATATGAACATAAAAATAAATTAGTTGAAGGTTTTACTGACAGGTACAATATAAATAAACTTGTGTATGTAGAAGAGTGTAATGATATAAACGCGGCGCTTGAACGCGAGAAACAAATCAAAAGATGGAGAAGAGAAAAGAAGGTTGCAATAATAAATGAACTTAATCCAGAGTGGAAGGATTTATCCTTAAATTAGATTTCTCCGCTTCACTGCGTTTCGGTCGAAATGACATGGAAAGACCATGATTTCAGAAGTAAAAAATGTCTTAGGCGTTCATTTTGACTATTCTTTCATCTCGACCAGTGCCAAAGGCGTCGCTGAGAAATCTAAAAATCCACCACTTGTCATTTCGACTATTCTACCTATTGTCATTTCGACCGAAGGGCAAAGCCCGTAGCGGAGAAATCTCGCGTAAGCGTAAAAGGAGTTTCATGTTTTCAAAGCAAGTTGAATTTATCGAGAAGAAGTCTAAATTTTATGGCTATCTTTTAGAAAACGCTAATTTAGAAAGTATTAAGGTGGCACTAGGGGAGTTAAAAACTCAGCATAAAAAAGCCACTCATATTTGTTATGCCTATAAAATAGAAACTCCGTTTGCTGAAAAGGCGGTTGATGACGGGGAGCCGTCTGGTACTGCGGGACGACCAATACTTAATGTCCTTCAAAAAAAGAATGTTAAAAATATATGTGTGTTTATAGTCCGCTATTTTGGTGGCATTAAACTTGGTGCGGGTGGTCTTGTGCGTGCGTATACGCGTACTACAAGTATGCTTTTTGATTAGGAGGGCGTTTATGCAGATAACAGAAATAAAAAAAGTGGGAAAGGGCTTTCGGTATCATGTTTATGTCGATGAAAAGTTTGTCGGCACTTTTGAGGCAGAGGTACTTGCAAAGTATAAATGGAAAACAGGGCAGGAGATAAGCCAAGAAGAAATTGAAAAAGTCAAAATTGTGAATGGTGACCTTGCGTGCTTTGACCGTAGTTTAGGCGTACTTGAAAAAAGTATGAAAACAGAAAAAATGCTTCAAGATTATCTTAAAGAAAAAGGCTATCCTGAGGAGTGTATTGAAAGGGCAATAGGTAAACTTAAAGATTATGGATATATTAATGATGGCGTTTACGCTGAAAATTATATACGTTCATATTCGCATATTAAGGGAAGACGTAAACTTAAATATGACCTTCTTTCCAAGGGCGTAAGTATAGAAGTGATAGAAGAAAAACTTGATAACCTTCTTGATGAAGAGGGGCAGTATGACACCTGCCTAAGACTTACTGAAAAATATATGAAAAACAAAAGCTGGGAGGATAAAACTAAACAAAAACTTTTTTCACATCTTGTAGGAAAGGGGTTTGATTTTTCGCTTATAAGCCGAGTGGTAAGGGAGATAAAAGATGATAGGAATTGATTTGGTCGAGGTGGCAAGGTTTACTCTTGACGAAAATTTTATGACACGAATTGCAGATGAAGAGGAAGTAGAATATGTAAAATCCGCTCCCGCACTCTCTCTTCAAAGACTTGCCGCACTTTGGGCTGTTAAAGAGGCAGTGATAAAAGCACTCAACCTTGGCGGAAGTGGGGTGTCTTTTCATGATATTAAACTATGCCATGAAGAAACTGGCAAGCCTTATGTCGAACTTTCAGGGCAGGCAAAACAGGAAATGGACATTTGCTATTATGGCAAGAAAATCGAAGTATCACTTTCACATACCAAAGCCCACGCCACAGCCATAGCAATTATTCAATAGCACTATTGTTATTTCACCCCATATCTTTTTGTCATTTCGACCGCAGTGGAGAAATCCATTTTCTATTTTTGTCATTTTGACCGGCGCGATTTTTGGTCGCAAAGTGGAGAAATCTATTTTCTATTTTTGTCATTTCGACTCACATTTTTTGTTATTTCGACTGTAGTGGAGAAACCTACAATTCACATCTTGTCATTTCGACCGAAGGGCTTTAGCCCGTAGCGGAGAAATCTAAAATAACACCAAAAATTATTTATGGTGTTTTTTTCTTGTTTTCATAATTAGTATATTTGTTATCAAAAACACCACACTATGTTTAGAAAAATGCCTTTAAGGAGATAATCATGTTAAAAAAATGGAACGCCGCTTTAAGAAAAAAAGTGAAAGATGACGAAAGGGAAAAGAAAGCAGATTTATTGCAAATTGACGAGGAAACTTTTGTAACTTTCAAGCATAATATGCAAGTAGAGGGGGCTGCTTTAAAAGAGGTATATAAAGACCTTAAAACGTTAGAGCAAGCCGACCTTGAAGATTATAAAGAAATAGAAAGGAAGTATGGTCGAACAAATTAAGCGTGGTGAAATTTATTATGCTGATTTAAGCCCTGTTGTCGGAAGTGAGCAGGGTGGCGTTCGACCTGTGCTAATTATACAAAATGATATAGGAAATAAATATTCGCCCACCGTAATTGTGTCGGCGATTACAAGCCAGCTTGGTAAAGCAAAACTGCCTACTCATATAGAGCTTCCAGCGGAAGAATATAACCTGCCTAAAAACTCTGTTGCTCTGCTTGAGCAGATTCGTACTCTAGATAAACGTCGCCTGCGTGAGAAAGTAACCACCCTTAGTGAGGACAAGATGCGGGCAGTAAATAAAGCAATACTGATTTCATTAGGGTTTTAGGTGCAAAAGCACCTTTTTTGTTGACTAAATAATTGACAAGGCTTAAAAAGTATAGTAAAATGGTGTGTAGCATAGGGGTGTAGTTCATCGGTAGAATAAGAGTCTCCAAAACTCCAGAGGAGGGTTCAACTCCTTCCACCCCTGCCAAAAGACAAAATCCTGTTGCGATTTTGTCGGTATTTTTTTAGAAGGGGATAGATAATGGCTAAATTTATTGGAATAGAGATTATGGCGGCGAATGCACTAATATATAACTTAGAAAATAATAAAAAAGATAGTGTAACCTTAAATGATGTAGAAAAATATTCAAATATTGTTTCACAAAAACTTAATCATATGGGGTGTTTAAATACTGTTTTATATGGCGTAGACCGTTTTGCAGATTATGAAGAATACTTTAATGTTGACTTTGAAAATAGTGTTATTAGGAAACGTGATAAAATTACCTTGCAAACGTTAAGAGATAGATTTCGTATGCCATTAAGCGCAGAAGTATTTGTTGCTTGCGTTCAAACAGAAAAAGATATTAAGGCGGGAAAAACATTTCAAGACGAAACTGAATAAAAAAGACAGCAGACGCTGTCTTTTTTAATCTTTAAATCCATTATGGTTTTATTATTTCTATTTTTAAACCTTGACTTTTAGCATAATCTAATGTTTGTTTTGTACCTCCACTTTTGCCGTTAAAAAGTGCTATAACAAGTGAAGAATTATTAATCATGTATCTATTCCTTTCGTGCATACACTCTTTGCCTATATAAGTGTCGTATATACACCTTACGGCATCAAGTTGTTTTAGTAAGTTAAAATATCTTTCTTTTTGATATAATTTCCAACCATCACTTTGAGTCTTGCAAGGCAAAGCACCAATTAATTTTATGAAAGGGTATTGTTTTTTTAAAGCTAAAACAATCTCGGCACAAATCATATCAAAACCAAGAGCCATACCACATAAGAAAGTGTGATATCCATTTTTGATAGATTCTTCAATTTTAATTTTTGTTTGATTTTTCATTTCCTTGCACCTTTCGTCATTTTCATTAAAACCCCAAGGCAATTTTTGTGGACGGTGTCCCGTAAAGCAGGCGATATTCGCAGAAATTTCTTTATTAATTTCATTTAAATGTTTTTGTAATTCAAAAACTCTTTTATTTGTCAAAATCATATATAAACCCCCATAATTATGTTTTTACATAATTATGATAGCACAAAATAAATAAAAATGTTATGTATTTACATAATTATTTTAAAAAATGTATATGTTAAAATATACCTAGGTAAAAACATGAGTGGGGGTAAATATGAAAGTATCACAAGCAGTTGCTGAAAGGATTAGACAAATATTAGCAGAGAAGAATATGACACAATATAGATTAGAGATGAACTCTGGCCTATCAAAAGGAACGCTGACATCTTTAATGTATGCTAGGTACAAGGGAGTGAATTTAACAACTTTGATTACGGTAATTCGCACATTGGGCGTGTCTGTTGACGAGTTTTTTAAAAGTCCATTATTCAGCGAAGAAAATATAGATATAGATTAAAAATTTACCACCGCTAAAAAAGTGGGTTAATAATGAATATAAGTAAGTGTATTTCAACTAGGTTAAGAGAAATTTTGTATCAGCGAAAACTCTCTATCGGAGATTTACAAGATTTGACTGGGCAAAGTAAAGGAACTTTGACATCGCTTCTTTATAATCGCTATAATGCAGTAAACTTAAAAACAGTTTTTATAATATTGCAAGCATTAAATATAACTGTATTAGAGTTTTTTGATAGTGACCTTTTCGTAGATTTAAATAAAATAAATTTAGATTAAGCAAGTAAAATTTTGTAGTTTAATACTATTTGATATGGTCTTTGCATGTTATGTAAAAAAGACAGCAGACGCTGTCTTTTTTAGTTGTTTTCATCTTGATTAACAAACGCATTTAAACCGTTATAGACTTTTCCTATTGCTTGAATTAAAAGTGGAATATCTACTTTGTCATTTTTTATATCCGCTATAAGGTTATTAGTAATAAAAGATAGAGGTTTATTTCCGGTTTTAATAGTTCTTGTTTCATAGCACTCATTTCCAAGGCTCTTTGTAAAGTCAAATATTTTAAAGTAGCAGTACTTATAAACTTCAAATGCGCGGGGCGGGGAGTTTTTGTAATACTCTAAAAGTTTATCAAAGGTAGCAGTGCCTTCCCCAATAAGTTCTAGACATTTGGTGGTAAGAAGTAACTTTTCTATTAAAACTTCAGTTTGTCTAGTTTGTTGATATTCATATTTTGGTGTTTTAAAATTAAAATGTGTTAGATATTTGTTGTGTTCATCTTTGTGGAAATAATAATTTCCGTTTGTAGTTCTATTCCGAAAAACATTTTTCTTTGTTTCAGCCATAATATTCTCCTGTTAAGGATTATAACATATAGAAATAATATTTTCAAGACAAACCATAAAAATATTTTGACTATTAATTTGAAAGTGTTACAATTTATGCTATGGAAATAAAAAGGCTTAAAGCAGAATATATGGACGCAAATGTTTTTGTGATTATTGAAAATGATAACGCACTCATAATCGACAGTGGTGCAAAGTTAGAAGATGTTAAAAAAGTGGTGGGCAGTAGAAAGGTGCTTGCCACATTGATTACGCACGGGCATTTTGACCATGCGTATTACGCAGATGCCTATGCAAAAGAGTTTGGCTGTCCTATCTATATTCATAATAATGGAAAAGCAACTCTTTCAAGCCCAGAGAGTAATTATGCTGAAGACGGGTTTGTTATAAACGACTTTTCAAATTTTAAATTTTTAGAGGATAGTGGGGAATTAAATCTTCCACCTTTCAAAGTCAAGTATTTCTCAACAAAAGGTCATTCTAAATGCAGCATTTGCTATCAAATCGGGGAGGACTTGTTTGCCGGTGACACTTTGTTTTCAAACGGAATAGGTCGCACCGACCTTGTTGGCTCAAGCAAAGTTGAAATGATAAAAAGCCTAGATAAACTCTCCTCTCTCACTTTTGCCACCACACATAGCGGGCATGGCGAAGATAGCGACTTCGCTCGTCAAAAGCGAAATATCGCCTTGTTCAAAAGGTTTTTAACTAGATAATAAAAAATGACCTTGCGGTCATTTTTTTAATCTTAAATCCTTTCCTTCCAGATAAATTTTAATAGTGTTGTCGTCAGCAATGCGGGAAGTGATACGCTCATCGTAACAGTCGTCAAGTTCATCAAGACTTAAATTAGAAGTAATAATTGTAGGAAGGTGCCTCATTCTTCTTTCATTTAAAAGGGTATAGATGTAACTACTTGTTATGTTTGATTTATTCACTTCAGTTCCAAGGTCATCTATAAAAAGTACATCGCAGGAAAGATATTTGTCAAGAATAGCATCTTTTTCTTCAAAATCTCTGCTAGCATGGCTTTTAAGACAGTCCTGCCCAAGTTTGTACGCTGTCACAAGGGTAGTAAGTTTACTAAGTGAAATAAATTCATTTGCCATACATTTAAGAATGTAAGTTTTGCCTGTCCCTGTGCCACCACTTAAATAGACCATGTCTTTTTTAAAATCGCTTTGGCACCATGCCTTTAACTTATCGTATACTTTTTTCATATAGGCAGGATTTTCAAAAATATCGTAGTTAGCCTTTCCAAAATCTTCAAGACTTCCAAATCCGCTTTCTTTAATAAGAAGGGCGTTAATCTCTCTTTTTAGGCACTCACAAATTTTGCCGTCAATATATCCAGCATCTTGGCATTTTTTGCAACTATATTGTGCGTCAAGGGTAGGGATATTAAGTTTACTGAGTTCATTTTCCATTTCGGCTTTTATTTTTGGGAGGTTTCCGCTCTTTTTGCCAAGCCTTGCTTCTTGTATCATAGTATCAACATATTCACGATATAGTTCTGCAAACTCTGGGTGAGAAAGTGCTTTTTCTTTGTTTTCTCGGGCTACTCTTTCCGCGTTTTGTCGTCGCTGTAAAATGGCTTGTTTGGCATTATTTAAGTAGTTCATACTTCTCCTCCTAGATTTCAATATCGTCAATAGACTGGAATAGGGCATTAAGTTGACCTTTTGTATAACTTCTTCCCGTAAAGTTTTGCTTGTTTGTCCTGTTAGTAGCGTCAAGTGGGGTGGTATTTTTTGCCTCGTCCACCGTAGTTATCCCTTTGGTGTGCCAGTCACTTAAAAGACGACTTAAATATTTCATAGGTCCTTCTTTGTCTTTTGCAATAAACACACCGTAATTAATAAGTTCGCTTGGCATATTCCAGTTTTCCGTCCAAGTCTTGTAGTTTTCGCGGTCAATAAAACTGATGTCTCGGTAAAGATTAAAGGTACTTAATATGTTTTTAATTTCCTCATCAACTTTAAATATGTTGTTAAGGTATTCATTAAGTGCATCTATGCTTATTACACCTAGCTTATAGAATTTCTTAACCGTCTTGTCCATTCCTTCAAGTTTTCTTATGCCGTTTTTAAAACAATAATATGCAATTTCTTTCAGCACGTCTTCCTCAAAGCCAAGTTCAGTCCATTTCAAAATGTAGTTTTCAACCTCACTATCAAGACTTTCGTAGTATACGCCGATAGTTTTATTTATTTCCACTGCAAGTTCATAAAGTCTAGTTTTTTCATTTTCAAAATTTTCAATTTCAGGAATTGACATAAGTTTCATTTCATAGTATCTGGTAAGCAAATTGTCCAGTTTTTGGAAACTGAAATGAGATTTTTTCTTAAGCATTTTTGTTAGATTTAGTATAACATCGAAATTAAAACCATAGTCGTTAAGCCATTTTCCAAGTAGGGTACGTTCTTCAACATACGCTCTTCGTTTTATCCCAGCAGTAGATAAAAGTTTGTCAAGTTCAGGAGACTTACTTTCAAGCGATTCAAGTCGCTCTTCTACAGCGGCGGTGGTTACAATGCCTTCGTTTGCCCAGTTGCGTGCCACCGTCAAAATATAGTTGTATCCAACCCCAGAAGCCTTAGTGTCCACACAATATTTCATTATCATTAGAAGTGCTTCCTGCTCCATATGATAACGCTCTAAAAAGTCGTAATATTCGCAATATTCTGTTTTAGAGATTTCACGTTTTCCTTCAAAAATATCTTGTGCTTGAGTGTTGAAGGTTTGATATTTTTCTGGCTTATACAGCCTTATGCTATTTTGCACATTTTTAAGTGGAATGTATCTAACCTCAATAGGTTGTGTACTTAAAATTTTAACAAGACCTTGTTCCTGCCAAAACTCAAAAGCGCCAAGCACGTCTTCTTCACTCATGTTAAGAGATTTCGCAAATGCCTCAAGCGTGTTGTCAAATGCACCTGCGTCATTACATTTATATAGCCCAAAAATATAGACCTTAACAAACTCCGCTTGTGTAAAAGGCAGATATTTAGTGATAAAAAGATTATCTACTTCTGTCTTAGAACTTGCCACATATTCAGTTGAATATTTACAAAATGCCATAATAACCTCAAAGAGATTTTAG
>CANBAX010000010.1 GCA_947366645.1 uncultured Clostridia bacterium | reverse complement strand
GTTCATTTTCACTCTCCTAATATCTTCCTAGACGCGAAAAATTTTCATTGTACACGCCCTCAATTGTGCCTGCACCCTTACGCAAAGAAAGTAAAACATACCTTTTAAATATCTTCTCTTCGATAAGTTTGTGAAAGGATGGTTTCTTTAAAAAACTTTCAATACTATCGCAGTGTGCGGATGCAAGTATATTGACGCCACAATTCGCACAGTAGCGTACCGCCTCAACATCTTCTTCATCACCTAGTTCGTCTGTGACTATTAGGTTTGGTGAAAGTGAGCGTATTCCATTTTCAAACCCCACCTTTTTGCGTGCAAATGATATCTTGTCAGCATAATTTCCTAGACTTTTGCCGTTATTGATATCAAACTCGCCTCGTTCGTCAAGCACAAGTACATTGAAAGCATAATTTCTTTCACTGAGTTGGCAGATAAAATCTCTTAAAAAAGTGGTTTTGCCTGCACCTGGAGGTGAAAGTACCAAGGTGTTTAATATATTTTCTTCCTCTAATATCAAAGGAAAAACTGGCAAAGAACAATTTTTAACTTCATGCGGAATTCGAATGTTGATACTATTAAAATTTGTCATGGTTTTGATATGTCCATTTTCTTCTATCATATCTCCGCCTATACCTATTCGCACACCTTCATTAGTGACTATAAAGCCTTTTTTTATTTGTTCGTTTACAGAATAAATTGAACATTCGCTGGCACGAAAGATTATGTCTTCAAGCATAATTTTACTTGCTATCATTGCCTCTTTAAGGTTTCCTGTTGTTCCCCTTTCGCTGAGGAAAAACCTTTGCATTCCTATTGCAAGTACTATAGGCTTGTCCGCCCGCATTCTTATTTCATTGATAGCATTATAGCTTATTCGTTCGCTTATTATATTATAAATATTTTCAGGCAAGATGTTTTTAAGCATACTACCTCCTCTCTTTTAAACTATGCTTGAAAACAACAAAAAAGAAACTTGCCTACTTGCAAGTTTTGTCGAAGAATATTAGGACATTCTCCACTTGGAAATTTATATGTAGATTTCTCCGCTACGTCGTCACAACTCATGCTGATACTCGCATTGTAAAAGCAATGCTTGCCTGACGCATGGTTGCTCCTCTTCCCACAAATGCTGTTGCATTTGCGGGAGCCCTGTGCTTCGGTCGAAATGACATAAGTATAGTCGAAATGACAGAGGTGTATCATGTTTTGGTTGAAATGATAATAATGTGGAAAAAGATTTCTCCGCTACGCCTGCGGCTTCGGTCGAAATGACAAGGTGAAATTATAAATTTCGGTCGAAATGACATAAGTATAGTTGAATTGACAGAAATGTAGTTGAAAAGACAATAAGAGGAAGGTTGAACAAAATTTGCTTGATGTAGAGTGATGAAGAGGATTAAATAAAAAAAAGCACGAGTGTGCTTTTTATTTTACTCTTTCAAGATATGAGCCATCACGAGTGTCGACACGGATTTTATCGCCTATGTTGATAAATAGTGGCACTTGAAGAACATATCCTGTTTCAAGTTTTGCTGGTTTTGTAGTGGATTTAGATGTATCTCCTTGTATTCCTGGCTCACAGTCTACGACTTCAAGTTCAACAAATGTTGGTGCGTATACTGAGAATGGATTTCCTTTATAGAAGTACATTGTACAATTTGTGTTCTCTTTAACATAATTGAGGGCTTCTGCAACTGAATCGTGATTAAGTGGGATTTGGTCGTATGTTTCTGCGTCCATGAAATAATAAATATCTCCATCACTATATAGGTAAGTCATTTCCTTCTTCTCAATTACTGCGATTTGGAATTTATCATTTGGGTTGAAAGTGTCTTCCTTTACTGCACCTGACATTACATTCTTATATTTAACCCTTACAAAAGGTGAACCCTTGCCTGGTTTTACATGAAGGAAATCAACAACTGTAAATACTGCATTATCCATTTCAAAGGTTGTTCCTTTTCTAAAATCTCCTGCTGTTACCATATTTTTTCTCCTTATTTTAATATCGCTACTATTCTATCATATAATCATTAGTTTGTCTAGTGATTATCATAATATTTTTTCATAATACTTGCATCTCTTGGTTGCATTCCTGCTGATTCGCTTATAATACGAGGTGTAAGTTTATATTCCTTAATAACATCTATCATAGGCTCGTAATCTGGCCCATAAATATTATCTTCAAAATTTAAGTGGCGTATTTCCCCTTTTTCTCCATATTCAATTTTTGAAAAGTGTATATGACAATTATTTATATGTTCGTATCCTAGTTTTTCTATAGCATAGTCAAAAACTCTTTTATAATCTTCTTTGTCCTTCAGCCCACCGTGAGTAAGAGCATTTATGTGCCCAAAGTCAAAGGTTGGAACTAGGTGCGAGTTTGTTAAGCACAAATCTACAACCTCTTTATAAGTACCTATTTGTGCTGGCTTGCCCATAGTTTCTGGACAAAGCCATATACCCTCTAAAAGTCCCTCCTCTTCCATTTTTGAAAAACATTCTATAAACCTATTTCTAATTAGTTTTATACTTTCTTCTCTATCTTTTCCACCGCAGGAACCCGAATGAAAAACTAGGTGGTCAGCATAGCCAAAGGCTTTAAGAAATTTTATGCCGGTACGCAAATATCCTTCACTTTTGGCATACATCTCTGGGGCAGGATTTGCAAAGTTTATATAATATGGAGCATGAACGCTTACCATAATATCCTTTTCTTTAAACTTTTTACCTACCATTTCGGCTGTGTCTGTTTTCATACGATAGCCATGTCCAAAGGAATACTCAAAAGCATTGAGTCCTCTTGCACTGAGCCAGTCAGGAACATCAAATATCGAACTTTTACCCTCATTTTCAAATTCTATTCCACAGCCCGATGGACCAAAACGAGTAACCATATTTCCCCCTTATATCAACCTTTGCTTAAATTTAATTTCATTTTCTTTAGCGTCAACTATTCCTAGAAAAGTTTTTTCATTATATGCCTTATATTCTCCGTCTTTAATATCTTTTTTTAATATTACACCATTGAGTAAAAGTGCGGTTTCCTTTTGATTAAAATTTACTTCTTCCATATCAAATACGCTATCAAGTGGAATTATTTTATAATCCCCATTTTTTATTGCTTGAATTGAATAACTATCTTTTAGGTTGAAAATACCGCATCTAGTGCGTTGTATGTATGACATAACACCGTATGTAGACAAGGCAGATGCGACATCTCTGCAAAGCGAGCGTATGTATGTGCCACTTGAGCAGTGAATTTGAAAGCGAAAGGAATTAGTATCAAGGCAACTTAAAACTTTAAGCGAATATATTTCTATAACCTTTGGTTTTAGTTCTACCCGTTCCCCTTTTCTTGCAAGATTATATGCCTTTTCGCCATTTATCTTTTTTGCTGAATATTCGGGTGGCATTTGAGCGAACTTCCCTATAAAATTAGGCAATACCTTTTCAATATCTTCGAGCAAGATAGTTTTATCATCTTGAGCAGTGATTTTGCCTTCTAAATCTAAGGTGTCTGTAGTGATTCCAAATCTAAAATCAGCAATATATTCTTTATCTTTACTTAAAAAATAGTCAAAGAGTTTAGTGCCTTTTCCAAGTGTTACAGGAAGCAGTCCTTCCCCCTCTACATCTAATGTGCCTAAATGCCCAGCCTTAGCAGCATTTAACGACTTTTTTACTATATTTACTGCCGTGTTTGAACTTATGCCGCGGGGCTTATCAAGCAGGATTATTCCATTTATTTCATTCTTCATCATCTTGCCTACTTTTCAAATATTTTCTTATTTCTTTAATTACAATTTTTTCAGCTTCTGTAATTGATTTCGCAGTAATAACGCAACCTGCTGCACCTAGATGCCCTCCACCGCCGAGGGCTTTCGCTATTCCATTGACAGCATAGCCTAGTCTACTTCTCATTGAGCAATAAAATTTATTATCTTCCATTTCAATTATCGAGCAAGAGATATTTATTCCATTCATTGAAGCGAGTTTCATACTAAATCCATCGCAGTCTATTTTTTCGGCTTTAGCTTTTTTTAGTTCGTTTATAGTAATTGTGATAATGCCTATCTCTTTATCAACTCTTTTATACTTTTCATAAAATATTTTTGTAATATTTACTTCAGACTGTGGTTTTTGACGATTTATTATATCGCTTACTTTTGCTATATCTGCACCCTTTTGGCTTAGTTCATAAGCTGCGTGAAAGGAATTAGGATTTGTATTTAAATTGGTAAAGCTGTTTGTATCGGTAAAAAGTCCTGTATACAAAATTGTTGCAACCTGTGGAGTTATTTTACATTTCATCGCTTTTAAAATGTTAAATACTAATTCGCAACAAGATGATGAGTTTACATCTATGTAGCTTATATCTCCAATCTCTTCCCCACTAGGTTGATGATGGTCTATTTTAATAGTATTTTTATGTTGTTTAAACCCTTCGCCGTATATTCCTAAGCGTTCTACATTAGGAGTATCAACACTTATAAGAAGGTCATAAGTTTCTGGGTTAAACCCTCCTATTTGTATTAGCGAATCGTCAAGCAGCAATTTCTCTTTATTATTTAATTTTCTATTAGAGTACATTTGTACCTTTTTATCTTTTTTTATTCCATAATACAAAGCGTACATACTTGACAAAGCATCAAAGTCAGGTCTTATATGACAAAATAGAGCAATACTTTTTGCCCCATTTATTTTGTCCTTTATTTTTTTATAAAGTTTATTCATCATCTTCTCCTCGTTTTTCAGGAATATTTAAGGTTTTTAATATTTCATTTATCCTTATAGATGCTTCCATACCTTTATCATATTCAAATATAAGTTCTGGTATATATGGCATTTTTACCATTTCTGCAAGTTGCTTTTTGATAAAGCCAGATGACTTTTTTAATATATTTAAAGACGTATCTATCGTTGACCTATTATTCGTATCCATTCCGATTTTTACTTTACAATATTTAAAATCTGGTGTTACATTGACCTCACTTACGTACATCATTTCTGTTAATCTTGGGTCATTGAGTTTATTTTGTAATATCTCAGATAGGCATCGTTGTAATTCGCTATTTGCTCGCTCTATTCTATTTGATGGCATTATGCCACCTCCTTTTATATATAAATTTTACTCTATCTTAAGATTTGGCAAAAATATAGTTTTCTAGCTTGAAATTTAATTGGTTTTTACTTTATGTGGGCTTACCACTTCTTTAACATAGAAATTAATAATATCGTCCTCTTTAAAGTCTATATTATCGCGTAGTTTGATTCCGCATTCGTATCCTTTTGCCACTTCTGCTTTTTCATCTTTAACTATCTTTAAGGATTCTACTATGCTATCCCCTATTTCTTCATCGCCACGCATAATTCTTGCCACTGCACCACGTGCAGCTTTACCATCTTTAACATAGCAGCCTGCAACCTTTCCTGCTGTTGATAGTTTGAATACTACCCTTATTTCTGCATTTCCGATATATTTTTCTTCATACTTAACGCTGAGCATTCCAGTAATGGCATTTGTGATATCATCTACTACTTCATAGATAATTTTATATTGTTTGATTTCTACTTTTTGGCTTTCTGCAAGTGATTTCGCTTTTGGAACAGGTTTTTGATTAAAGCAGATGATAATTGCACCTGTAGTGTTTGCTAAGATAACATCGGATTCTGTTACCGCTCCTGCACCGCTATGAATTACATTTACCTTTGCTTCCTCATTTTGTATTGCCATTAAAGCACCTTTAAGAGCCTCAACTGAGCCTATTGTGTCTGCTTTAATAATTATATTGAGATTCTTCAAACTGCCCTCATGAACCTTATTCATAAAGTTATCAAGTGTTACGCCAGAGTTATGAAGACTGCGCTCGGTTTTAATCTTATCTATACGCTCTTGTATTACTTGTTTTGAAAGGCTTTCATCTACTGCATATACCTGGTCACCAGAAAGTGGCACTTCATTGAAGCCTAAAATTTGTACTGGTGTAGATGGACCCGCACTCTTCACGTTTTTTCCACCATCAGTAAACATTGCCCTTACCTTTCCATAAGTGATACCTGACATGATGGAATCCCCTACTTTCAATGTACCATTCTGAACAAGTATAGATGCTACTGGCCCGCGATTCTTATCAAGTTCCGCCTCTATTACAACACCGGTTGCCATTTTATTTGGATTTGCTTTAAGTTCCTGCATTTCACTGACAAGAAGTATCATTTTCTTAAGTTCATCAAGCCCCATGCCTGTCTTTGCGGAAATTGGAACAATTACTGCATCTCCGCCCCACTCTTCTGGAAGGACATCATGTTCGGCAAGTTGTTGTTTGATTCTATCTGGATTTGCTTCCTGTTTATCCATTTTATTTATCGCTACTATCATTGGCACATTTGCTGCTTTTATATGATTTATAGCTTCCACTGTTTGTGGCATTATTCCGTCATCAGCAGCTACAACTAAGATAGCTATATCTGTTGCTTTTGCACCTCTAGCACGCATAGCTGTGAAGGCTGCGTGTCCTGGAGTATCGATGAAGGTTATCTTTTCTCCATTAAAGCTTATTTGATAAGCACCGATACTTTGAGTTATTCCACCAGCCTCACCTGCAACTACATTAGTCTTTCTAAATGCATCTAGAAGGGAAGTTTTACCATGGTCAACATGACCCATAACCGCAACCACTGGTGGTCTTTTAATTAGATTTTCCTCTAAATCAGTTTCATTGGCAGATTCCATGAGTTTTTGTTCAAAGCTCTTATCAAGTTTAAGTTCTAGCGTTATTTCAAAGTCACTGGCAACAAGTTCTGCAGTTTCATAATCTATGGTACTATTTATAGTTGCCATAATTCCCAGCATCATTAATTTCTTAACAATTTCTACTACTGGCTTTCCTATCTTTTCACTGAAATCCTTTACTGTGATTTCTCTTGAAGTAAGCACTGCGTTTTTAATTGCTGGTGCGATTATTGTAACTGTTTCTTTTTTCTTCTTTATGCTTTTTCTTGAGCCGAAAGATATCTCTTGTATTCCGTCCTCATCTTCAATTAAAATATTATTTCTTCTATTATCGCCGAGTTTTCTATTTGCCACCTTCTTTTCGTCATATGAAGAATTGTGCTTTTGTGCAAATTTGGCTTTTTGTTGGAAGTTTCTATCATTCTTTACTTCAATTTCTGGAGCGTCATTAAAGGATTTGAAATTATTTACCTTGGTGGAAACAAAATTGTTTGAACCTAATTTCTTTTGTTTATTAAAATTTGGGTTAAATGGTGGTTTACCATTTCCATTATATTGTTTATTATTTGGAGCAGTTGGGCGTTTATAATCCCCTCTATTTTGCCCATTATAGTTTGGATTATATGGGCGTTGTGGACGCTGGCTATTATCAAACTTTCTATAATTTTGTGAAGATTTTTGTCCATCGACAAATGCAGGCTTTGGTTCTGGCTTTTCTATTTTTACTGGTATTGGTTTTACCTCCTCTACCACTTTTTCAGCCTCTTTTTTCTCCATTGCCCTTTGTTCAATTATCTTTTTCTGCGTTTGCAAACTTTTTGTCAAACTCTCTAAATCGCTTTTTGCTGTTCTGACATTGCGAAGTAGTTCGAGTATTGCACCATCTTTTTGCAATTCATGTATTGTCCTTAAGTTGTTTAATGTTTGATTTGCCAAATTTTTGCTCCTTTATTCTTCCACCAATTTTTCTATGATTTCGCTTAAGTTTTTATTTTTTATTCCTATTATTTTTGTATTGATTTGATTTAATAGTTCGCTTAAATCTTCTACCATACACACTTTATATTTCGTTTTTAATTTTTCTGCGAGTTTTAAGGAATTTCTCCCCGCAGTTTTGTCACATAGTATTAGATAAATTTTCTTTGTGTAGCTTTCAAGTGTTTCTCCACCATATATCACATACCCGCCTTGTTGTGCTATTCCTAGGTAATTTTTAATCTTGTTTCTGTCCAAAGATTTCCTCCTCAAGGCTTGATATTACGGCGTCGGGTACATTTGTTTTAAATGCCCTATTTAATGAATGTTGCTTTTTTAATTTTTCAAAACATTTTGGATTTCGGCAAACATATGCACCTCTGCCATTCATCTTGCCGGAAAGGTCAAGAGAAAATTCACCGTCTTTGCTTTTTACTATACGGACAAGGTCTTTCTTCTCTTTACCTTCCCTGCATACTACGCACATTCTTATCCTTTCCATTTTAGTCCTCATCAAGTGGTTCAAGTACGTCAAGGTCATCAAGATTTTGGAATGAATCCTCTTCACTTAATTCTGTAAGTTCGTATTGTGGCTCTTCCTTCTCTACTGTTTGTATACTGCTTTCAGGCTTAACCTCTATCTTCCAGCCTGTAAGTCTTGCAGCAAGGCGTACATTTTGTCCGCTTTTTCCTATTGCTAGTGAAAGTTTATCATCTGGTACGATAACTCTAGAGGCATTTAAACTCTCATTAGTTTCTACACTTACTACCTTGGCTGGACTTAATGCCCTTGCAATATATTCAAGTGGGTCTTCACTATATTCTATAAGGTCAATTTTTTCTCCATTAAGTTCGGCAACAATGGTGTCTATACGCTGGCCTCTGAAGCCTACGCAAGTGCCAACTGCGTCAAGGTTTGGTTTCTCTGTGTACACTGCCACTTTTGTTCTATTTCCTGCATCACGAGCTATATTTTTTATTATTACATCGCCATTGGCAACTTCTGGTATCTCAAGTTCAAACAATTTTCTTACAAAGCCTATATTACTTCGTGTAACTTGAATCTGTGGGCCTTTAAAGGAATCTTTTATTTTCTTTACATAAACTTTAATTCTATCACCCACATTAAATTTTTCGCCATTGATTTGGTCTGATGGAAGCATTACGCCCTCAGTGTGTGAGCCTGAAATTTGAACGTATACTGTACCATTATCTATTCTTTTTACAATGGTTGTTAATAATTCGTCCTCTTTTTCAGAAAGTTCGGACACGGCTATCTGTCTTTCCATCTCTTTAAGTTTTTGCATTACCACTTGTTTAGCGGTTTGTGCTGCTATTCTTCCAAAATCCTTAGTAGATTCCTCTTGACTTACTTCATCGCCTATTTTATATGACTTCTTTATTAGGCGTGCCTCCTCTAAAGATATCTCTTTATCTGGGTCAGTGACTTCCTCTACCACTGTTTTATATGAATAAATCTTTATTGTGCATTTCTCTGGATTTAATTTTACAGAGGCATTTTTTGCTTCACCATACATCTTTTTATAGGCAGAAGCAAGGGCTGTTTCTAAAGTTTCTATAAATGTTTCCTTATTAATCTTTTTTTCTGCTTCTAAGTCATCTAATGCTTGAAAGAAATCTTTGTTTATCATTTTTTTCTCCTTATATTTTTATTATTGGCACTATATGTGCTATTTTTTCGCGACTAAAAGTTTTTTCTTGTCCGTTTTGTGAAATTGTGACTTCGGTTTCTGTAAAAGCCGCTAAGTTGCCTTTAAATTCTTTTTTTCCGTCTATTTTGGAAAAAAGTGTTATTGCTATCTCTTTACCTAGATTTTTCTTAAAGTCCCTTTCGGTTTTTAGTGGTCTATCTAACCCTTGTGAGCTTACGATTAAAATGTAAGGTTGATTTTCGGTTGGATTTATATCATCAAGCACTGGGTCGATTTTTTTACTTACTTTTTCGCAGTCCTCTAACGTGATACCTTTTTCATTATCTATATAGAATATCAAATTCATTCCGTCCGACTGTTTGACATATTCTACATCAATAACTTCGTATCCCATTTCCTCGATTAAAGGGGCTACTTTTTCCAGACATAGCGTCTTGGTTTTTCCTGCCAAATTGTTTCCTCCTTCTTTACTAATGCAGGGAGTGGACATTTCTGCCCACTCCCCGCTCATCTAGTCATGTTTATTATATCAGATTATTACCATAATTGCAATAATTTTTATCATAAATTTTTAATTATTTAATTTTACTTAACTCTAATAAAACTTGTGCTGTGGCATAAGCATCATTATATGCTCTATGGGCATCATTTAATGTCAAACCTAAAGCGTTTACAAGTGTTCCTAATTTATAATTTGGAACGCGAAGTTGTGACTGTCTTGCTATAATGAGGGTATCAATAAGTGTATTATCAAATTTTAATCCACATTTTAAACCCGCTTTCTTTATGAAATTCATGTCAAAGCCGATAACATTATGACCACTTATTACACAACCGCGTGTATAATCATAAAAGTCTGCAATTACATCTTCTACCTTTGGAGCATGTTCCACCATCTCATTGGTAATTCCGGTAAGGCGTGTGACCTCTTCGGGTATCTCACCTTTCGGTTTTACAAAGCTTGCAAATCTTTCCTTAATCTGACCATTTATTATCTTTACAGCACCGATTTCAGTGATTTCACAATTCTCTGGGTTTAAGCCTGTTGTTTCAAGGTCAAAAACTACTATTGTATTCGTTAAAATAAAGTCGTTATATTTTGGTTTTTCTTCAAACAAATTCGCTTGTGATGGAATTGGCAAAGGCTCTGGGAATACAACCTGTGTATGGCGATAAGTTTCGTTTACTGGCATATCTATTTTTATCTTTGGTGCTGGGCTTGCATATGAAAGTTTACGAATTTTAAAATTTAAGTTTCCGCTTAGACCTTTTATTACATCTCCTAATGCTAGCACCATTAATCCATCTGACAGCGCTTCCATTTTCTTTAAATTGCTTTTTGGACAGAAATAAATGCATTCCATTTTTTTGTCATCATCAAGCACGAAGGATATTAAGCAGCCCTCCTCGCCCTTTCGTTTACCACTTTTTCGTATGAAAGTCCTTTTTTCATAATTTGATATCGTTCCCGCTAGAATTACTGAATTTTTTGGTTTGGTTATATACTCTATGTATTCTGGTTTTGGTGGTATCTCATTTCCTATTATTTTTTTTATTACACGTACGTCATATCTTTTTATTCCCACCGCTTGTGGGACAAATACATCTTCATAATCTATTTCAGTAGGCAATGTTTCTTCACTTTCAACAAAGGTTATTTTAAAGTTTGCGATAAAGCGTTTATCTAGATAGGCTTTGAGTTTATTGGTAAGTTCACGTGTGTCAAGTAATGACAGCACATCTTGATTTAGGCTTATATCGAGATTTTGCTCAAAACCCTCACTTGTGATAACTATATTACTCTCAAGAATATATTGCGCTATACCCTTATGTTCTGCCTCAAAAAAATTTTTTATCTCTTTAATTATTAATGGTGCATCTAAAAAACTTTTTCTAAGTTTTACCCTCACCTTTGCTTCTAACGATAAAAACTCTCTGATGAAGTTTGTAAGAGTAAGCCTATTGTCTTTATCTAATTCTTCCTCATTATATGGATAAAGGAAGGTTATAGTACAGACATTAAGTCCTCTATCATACACCACATCAAAGAGTTTTAAACTGTTAAATTTTTCTCCAAGATTTGAAGAAAGCGCGGTCATTAGTTTTTCCATAGTGTTAGTTTACAACACAAAATGCAAGATGTCAATTAAAATTACCAAACCAAATAGCACCATTAAACCTATAGAGTGAATCATATTCTCCACCTCCCGCTTGATAGGTTTACCTCGTATCCATTCTATTAGCGTGAATATTACGTGAGCCCCATCGAGTGCCGGAATAGGCAGAATATTGAACACTGCTAGGTTGGCAGAAATGAGTGGTATTAGTACTAAAAGATTTGCCATACTTTGTTGTGTCACTGACGCTATTGTTGCAATAGTGGTTATTGGCCCGCCGATGTCCTTAATTGGAATTTGGAAAGTTATAAGCATCCACAAACCTTTAAGCACAACCCATGCTAGACCAAACGCAAAAGGCACGCATCTTGCAAGGGCTTCGACAAAAGAGTGACGGTAAGGCTCATAGTGGAAATAATTGAGAGTCATATTTCCTGCTTCGTCAGTTGTAACAAAACCACCCAGCGAATATGCTGTTTTTGTTTTTTGTATTTTATTTCCACTTTCATCAACCTTATCATTGCCGTTTTTATCGGTTTCATAGATAGGTTTATCATTTTTATCAAACAATAGATATGTGACTTTAACAAAGTAAAGTTCACTATCCATCATCTTTCCATCTCTGCGGATTTGCATTTTGACTGCAGGATAGTCTGCAAAAGTTTTGCCCTTATTCTCTTCCGCTTTTAGCCACGCCTCCATTTTTTCAACTTGCATATCAATTAGGTCTGGGAAAGTGTAACTATAGGCGAAATCAATTTTTATGCCTTCAACAGAAAAAACTACATCTCCTTCTTGTAAAGAGTTTACTTCTGGGTTATAAAGTGTGCTATGTTCATAGGATACAACATGATTTAATGTCTTTGCCTTATTATACTGAGGTATATCGTAGCCGACACTTACAAGTAATATAAATGAAAATATTATTGCTGTAAGAAAGTTGAAGGTTACACCAGCAAGAAAAACTATTATTCTCTTCCATGGTTTTTGATTTGTAAATGCTGCCTTTCCTTCAATAGGCTTTCCTTCTTTATCAGTGCCATCTTCGCCAGCAAAGGCACAATATCCACCCAGTGGAAATATCCTTAAAGATATCTTCTCCCCTCTTTTATTTGTACGAGAAAAAATGGCTTTACCAAAACCTATCGAAAATTCATCTATTTTAAATTTTAAGATTCTTCCCGCTATATAATGACCGAGTTCATGCACTAGCACCATGAATAACAGTACTACTACTGCGAGAAGCACATACAAAACTATCATTTAACCTCACTAGATTACTACTAGCATTATTACAAAGAATATTAGTAAAAAGGCTGGTAGAAAAATATATGAATCAAATCTGTCTAATATGCCACCATGTCCGGCAAGAATTTTTCCACTGTCCTTGACACCGGCCTTTCTTTTTAGGAAGGATTCAAACAAATCCCCTGCTTGGCAGATTACTGACCCTAACAAAGATATTATTGCAATATGCCAAATTTCTAAACCTGCTGCCGCCATTGCGTTACTTATTGGCGTAATTGCATTCAATATTAAATATGTGCATATGGAAAGAACTACACACCAAACTATTCCACCTATGGAGCCTGATATTGTTTTATTTGGGCTTACTGATGGCATTAGTTTTTTACCGCCGAAAAGTGAACCTGTGAAATATGCGAAGGTGTCTGTGAAAACTGGAATTAATATAGTAAATACCAGTGCAATAAGGGATAGATAACCCCCAAATTTAGCTACACTTGGGAAAGTGGTTGAAAGCGAGTCTATATGATTTAGCACTGAGAGTAGGGAAAGTAAAAATGCTGGATATATAAAAGCGACTGCTGTATTAAACGCCTTATTAAAAGCATATTTTGTGGTGGTCATAGACCTGTCCATCTTTCTTATCTTCATTTCATTAAATAGTTTTCTGCGACTGCATAAACCAGCAAGGAATATTATTCCAAAGGCTATTATCATGAGCGCTACATCTATTACAAGTGTGAAAGAAAGACTTAAACTTTTATCAAAGGCTAGTCCAACTAGATTTGAAATCATTAGCACCACTGGAAAGGCTGCTGCAATATAGGTATAATTATACTTACCCATCTTTGTAAATAATCTTGCAGTTTCATAAGCCGCCATTACGCTTACAAATAATATAACTGCATCAAAGAAATAGGCTGATACTGTCTGTCTTAAAACAAATGCTAAGACAATTACTAATGCAATTTCGACTGATGTTAAAATCCTTTTTTTCATTTAATTCCTCCAAATCTACGATTTCGCTTCGCATACTCTTTTAATGCTTTTCGCAGATGTCTTTCGTTAAAGTTTGGCCAAAGTACCTTAGGAAAATACAATTCGCTGTAAGCCATTTGATACAACATGAAATTTGATATTCTTTTCTCGCCACTCGTCCTTATTATAAAGTCAGGCTCAGGCAGGTCGCTTGAATACAAATTTTCTAATATTTCTTTTTCAGTTACTTCTTTAGCACCTTCATTTATTAATTTATTTACCGCCCTTACTATGTCCGCTCTTCCGCCATAGTTTAATGCGAGGTTTACTGTAAGTTTTTTATTATTTTTTGTGTCTTCTTTAATTAATTCTAATTCTTTTTTTAAATCTTCTGGGAAAGGCTCTAGTTCCCCCATTGTTGTTATTTTTACACCCCTCTCCTTAAAGTTATTTCGTTTGGAATGTAAAAAATCACGAACTAAATTGAAGATTCCTGTTATCTCCTGTTCACTTCTTTTCCAATTTTCAGTGGAAAAAGCAAAAAAGGATACTACACTTACCCCTAACTTTATTAGTGCGTCTATGGTGCGGTCTACTGCGTTTATTCCTTCTTTATGTCCCATATTTCTTGGCAGTCCTTGAAGGCTAGCCCACCTTCCATTTCCGTCCATAATTATTCCTATATGTTGAGGTATATTTTTTACTTTATTCTTAAACATGAGAAAATCCTTTTGAAGATATTAGCCTAAAAACATGTAATTAAACTTCCATGATTTCCTTTTCTTTTGCCCTGCAGGTTTCTTCTACTTTCTCATTATATTTATCAATGAGTTTTTGTACTTCTTTCTCCGCCGAGGCTTGCTCATCTTCCGAAATGCTTCCTTCTTTTTCAAGTTCTTTTAGCATTTCCATTGCATCTCTTCTTGCACCTCTGATAGCAACTTTAGTATCCTCACTTATCTTTTTGACAGTCTTTACGATTTCTCGTCTTCTCTCCTCTGTCAGCATAGGAAATACTAACCTTATAACCTTACCATCATCATTTGGTGTAATTCCTAAATCGGCTGTAGATATGGCTTTTACCACATTTTTTACCTGCGACTGGTCCCATACTTGAACGCACAACATTCTTGCTTCTGGCACTGTGATACTTGCCATTTGATTAAGTGGTGTTGGTTGACCATAATAATCTATAAACACCTTATCAAGTACATGTGGATTTGCCCTTCCTGCCCTAATCACCAAATATTCATTTACTTGATGAGCGCAAGCTTTTTCCAGTTCCTCTTGACAGGAAAGCAGTATCTCGTCAATTTCATTTTCCATTTGTTTTTCTCCTTAGTGATTAGTGTACATTAATTCATAGATTTTTGCAAATGTTTTTTAGGCTTTCAATAAGAAATATGCTTCAGTGTATATTTTTGATAATGGTTTTGATATTTTTAGACAAAAAAGTGACCTTATAGGTCACCTTTTATACGTTTTCGTCTTCAATTTTATAGGCACAAGTTAAAAACAAATCTACAAAATCTTCAAGTTCTTTT
>CANBAX010000009.1 GCA_947366645.1 uncultured Clostridia bacterium | reverse complement strand
CTTGATCCAAAAAAGCAACCATATTTATACAATCCGAAGTACCCGAGCTTTTTGAAATGACTGGCTATTTCATGAACCTAGTCACATTATCTCGCTTAAAAAGAAATCCAACTATAAAGGAAGAAATTAAACAAAGAGGGTACGAAACCTCTCTTCCAGTAGGCTTTTTGACCTATCCCATAAGCCAAGCGGCCGATATTTTGCTGTTTTCCCCTACTATTATACCTGCTGGCGACGATCAAGCACCTATGATAGAACAAGCGAGAGAAATTGCCCACTCTTTCAACACTCAATATGCACCTATTTTTAAAATGCCAAAGGGGATGATTCCTGAAAGCAAGGTGGTTGCCCGCCTTCCTGGGCTGGACGGAAAACTTAAAATGAGCAAATCGCTTGGAAACTGCATCTACCTCTATGAAGATGAAGCCGCTGTAAAACAAAAAATTATGAACGCCTACACTGACCCTAATCATATAAAAGTATCTGACCCCGGCAAAGTAGAGGGAAATACTGTATTTGCTTATCTTGATGCATTTTGCAAACCAGAGCATTTTGAAAAATATCTGCCAGAATATAAATCATTAGAAGAGTTAAAAGCACACTATAGGCGCGGCGGACTTGGAGATGTTAAAGTAAAATTATTTTTAAATAATGTGCTTAATGAAATTTTATCGCCTGTAAGGACGAAAAGAAAAGAGCTTGAAAGTGACATCGACAGCATATATGAAATGTTATTTGAAAATGGTAAAAAAATGAGAAAAATTGCTGATAAAAAAATATTGGAAATGCGAGATGCAATAGGAATAAATTATAAAAAATTTTTAAATAAATAAAAATATCAAAAAATGCAATTAAAATTGCATTTTTTATTTATTTTTAATAAATTATTTTTATATTTTATTTTGACTTTTTAATGTAAAAGTTTTATACTTATTTTACACCTATGCGAAAGTGGCCTAGTGGTATGGCATCAGCTTCCCAAGCTGAGGAACGCGGGTTCGAATCCCGTCTTTCGCTCCAGGAAGTTAAAAACAAATATTAGGGATTCTCACCCGCTTCGCGGTCGGGGCGGACAAGAGGACTGCGCGCCCGGCCACTGGCAAACGCTGTTTGCCGAACGAATCCCGTCTTTCGCTCCAACTCGCCAGTATAAGCTAATCGGTCTCAACTTTGAAAGACTCCAAAGTTATACGACCCTACCGCTTTACTGTCTCGTTAGCGACCAAACGAAATCGCACTACACTTCGTTGCGTTGGCGATTTGTCACTACTTTTTTTAACATGGTGTTTTACTTTCAAGCCTTGCCACTATAAAATTTTCCAGTCCCTTCTTATAAAAGAAAAGGACTTTTTTTATTATTCCTTACCGATAAAAAAATTCGAAAATTCTGAAAATTTGTCGAGAATGGGTATTGACTTTTCCCTTCCTCCATGCTATCATATAGTCACTAACAAGGAGGAAACGATGAGAAATTTAGACATGGAAAGTATGCCAACACGCGAACCTGTAAATAAACTTGCTCAGGTGGAAAATAAGGGCGACATGTTTCGTGGAAATTGGAACAAAAGACGTCCAAAAAAATCATCTGCAGCCAGAATGGTCGGCAAACGCGTTCATGACCGTGTAGCAGCTGAGAAGAGCGAACTTGATAACATTCTAGCTGAAAAACATGCTGAATTTGTTGCAGCCTATGCACCAGAACAAGCTGAGGCATAAAGAAAAATATTTGTACGATGACATCACCATGTGATGTCATTTTTTAATGCCACAGCTTTTGCAATGGTTTTGAATAAGGGATATATTTGACGCCACTGTTGAGAAAAAACATTTTAAAGAATCTAGGTCATGATGGTCATAGCATTTAGATAGTGAAATTGCAAGACTTGATGCCAGCGCAACCAGTTCCTCTGGTTTCATATTAAGTTTTTTATTTTTTTCCATAATATTATTTACGCTTATACTTTAAAATGTGATATTATTTTTAAAGAGGTCATTATGAATTATTTTGAAAAAGTATATAGCTTGGTACAAAAAATTCCCAAAGGCAAAGTTTCAACATATGGAAACATAGCCCGCGCCCTTGGCAACCCTCGAATGTCAAGACAGGTGGGCTGGGCACTTCACGCAAACCCAAGCAATACTACCACCCCCTGTCACCGAGTTGTAAACCAAAGAGGCGAATTGTCTAGTGCATTTGCCTTTGGCGGCAAAAATATGCAAAAATCTTTACTTGAACGTGAGGGAGTGGAAGTTAATGAACATTCAGTAGACCTAGATGAATATTTTTTTGATTTAACAAAATAAAGATATGCAAACTGCATATCTTTATTTTATTGTAAGTCTTTCCTTAACTTCCTTTTCTCCAAGTATTGTCATAAGTTCGTAGATATCAGGTGAATTCTTCTTTCCAGTAAGTGCCAAGCGGATATATTCACAAGCCTTAGCGGTATTGCCTTTATACCCCTCTGGATTTGCTTTATACGCCTTATTATCGGTGGCATAACCCAATGTTTCCGCAACCGTCTTAACTTTACTAAACCACTCGTCTTTATCGCTAGGCAGTTTAAAATCCTTGCCATAAGCAGTTAAAAATTCTTTATAATTTGAAGCATTATCTATTTCATCAACAAGTTTTGGCTTCGCGAGCATATATGAAAAATATTCCTCTATCATGCTCCACTTATAAATATCCTTCCTTGGTTTTAGTCCGCCGCGGTCTATACCGCAGATTTTATTAGCATATTCCCTATTGTTTTCAAGATACTTAGCAAGGGCTGGCTTAAATTCTTTCGCCCACTTCAGCCAGTTGTCAAACACCTCTTCCGCACTCATTTTAGCGATTATATTCTTTGAAATATCATTTAATTTGGCAATATCAAATATAGGTGCAACCGCCGTTATATCATTTATACCAAATTTAAAGTCTTGCCAGTCAGCATCTGGGTTTTTCGTTCTCCACATCTCAAAGCCTGAATTTACAATATTTAAAAGGTATTCTAGTACTGCTACAGCCGGATATCCTTCCTCAAAATAATAAAGCATTTTTGCCTCAGGGTCGTAACGTTTTGAAATCTTTCGCCTGTTTCCGTTTTCACCAATTTTACAAACTGAAGGATTATGGCAATAAGCAATAGGATTAAAACCAAGTGCTTCAAAAATCTCTAAATGCACAGGTGTTGATGAGATATATTCCTCTCCTCTTACAACAACATTTGTCCCCATAAGAGTATCATCAATGGCATGGGCAAAAGGATAAGGAGGAATGCCGTCACTTTTAAGCAAAATTACATCTTTTGCATTAGCTTTCGCTTCAATTTCTCCCTTAATCAAATCGTGAAATACTATTCTCTCTTTTCCAGTATTTTTTGTTCTTAAACGAATTGCAAAAGCCTCTCCATTATCTAGATGCGTTTTTACTTCTTCAAATGTAAGGTCGCGACAAGGGTCATATTCGCATTCGTCATTTTCTATAAACTTAGTTTCACGCTCTTTTAATATTTCTTCCTTTCCCTCTGTCTTTTTACAAAAACAAGGAAACGCCTTACCTCTTGAAACTAAATCTTTAGCAAAGGCTTCGTATATTTCTTTACGCTGGCTTTGTACATAAGGGCCATAATTTCCGATGTCAATACCTTCAAGAGTTTGATATTCGTCAACTTTGATACCAAAACGGTCTAGAATTTCATAAATGAAAGCCCTTGCTCCTTCCACTTCGCGTTTTGCGTCAGTGTCTTCCATTCTTAGAAAAAACACACCATTAGTCACTTTGCATAATGAGTAGCTGATAAACATTTGAAAAAAGTTTCCTATATGCATAAATCCAGTAGGGCTGGGTGCAAAACGCGAAACAACCTCGCCCGACTTCAGCGAGCGAGGTGGAAATTTTTCAAAAATATCTTTTGGCGTCAGTTTTACATTAGGATAAAGTAATTCCGCCAATTTTTTATAATCCATATTAGCTCCTAAACAATATAGTTTTTAAATAAGTGGTGTACTGACTTAAGTTTGTTAAATAATACACTTGTATTTGGTTGTAATAGGTTTCGGCATAGATATTTACTTTGTTGTAACTATCCAAATCAAAGTTGTACTTTTCGGCATAGTCATACAAAGAAAATTCCTTCAATGATTTTTCTACAAGCCCTCTTTCAACTATCAATTTTTTCTCAAGTTCATAAATTTCTTTAACCTTGCTGTTATTATAAATCACAATATCTTTGCCATTTTCTTTCTTAGTACTTTCTTCCCCAGTTAAATCAGCATAATTTACTCCGCGAACAAAGGTACTTAATAAACTCGCAAAGTCATTCTTAACTTTGTTTAAAAACACCCCGAGTTCGGAAGTAGCAGTGTAATTTATGGTTTTCACGCTTGGAAGTAGCACGTTATAAAAATCTTGTGCCATACTTAGCGCTAAATAGTCTTTAAAATACTCAGTATCTTTAGTTGTTAGGGCATAGGTTGTAACATCTTTACTACTATATCTATTAAAAACTTTGTCTTCAACTTCTGCCATTTTGAAAGCAAGCCTATAAGCATTTTCAGTAAAGTCTGTAATTTCATATAGGTATGCCTGCCTCACGCCATCATAGATAGAGCCTTCAGTTTGAAAGGTAATAAACCTATCATATTCATTTTTCAGTTGGTTATATGCGATTTTAAACTCGGTGATTTCTCTTTCAAGTTTTTCAATAGAACCGCTGCCCTCTCCTGAAATCTTTTTCATTTCTTTTATCTTGGGAAGGTCGCTTTGATATTTATTAATAAAATTCATAGGTATAACAAGACTTTCATTTACATATTTTTCATTAGAATTTGTAAAATCTTTTAATATGTATTTACTTGAAACACCATCGACACTAGAATTTAAAAACATACCATGTTCTGATATTTCCGACATTGTGTCAGCCAGCTGGGAATAAGGCGTTCTGGCAACCTCGCCCCCACAGGCAAACATCATGGCACTAGAAAATATAAAAACTAAACTCAAAAATATTTTGCTAAATAATTTCATGCGTTAAGACCTCCTTCCAAAAAGGATTTAAGTGAAGCAAGAGCACCAGTTTTATCAGTATCTCTTATTTTATAAGTTATACCAGAGTTGTTTATGCTATTTATTACAGAAATAACACTATCCTTATAAATGGTTTCAAAAGAATTTATGTTTGTTACTGTTGTTTTTAGGTTGCTGCTAAATTCATATTTCTCTATCAAGGAAGTATCTAAAATGTATTTATCAATAAAGTTTTCTGCCTTTGCGACAACTGCGGAATAATTATCCTTACCAGTTGAAATGACTTTTAAGTAATCTGTCGTCGTGTTTATAACTAGGCTTGTCAGAGCATTGTTATTAAAACCACTTGGTACACAGTCTATATAAACCTTACCAAGCCCTTCTAAGGCTTTTACATAATATTCTACATATTGAAAATAATCTTTTTCAAACTTTTGCCAAGCGCCAGTAATATAGGTAGTATCATTGCCTACATACTCATATACATCTTTTAATAATGAATTCATGGATTTTTGATATGAATTTGCAGAATTAAAAGCATCAAGTACAACTCTATACTGGGCTTGATAAGTTTTATTATCTTTTGCAAAAACAAGAAATTCATTGTAAAAATCCAAAACATTTACAAGCATATTTGATACCGTTTTTGCGTCATCGGCATTTTTAATATATTGAGATGCACTGATTTGAATTTTACTTGTAAACGAAGAGTACATATTCCTTTCTTCATCACTTTGTAAAAAACTTGTTTCTGCTTCTTTAAAGGCTCTATCTCTTACATCGTTTACATTCTTAGGTAAACAAACAATAATCACGACGGAAATTACTGCCAGCAAGACTATTATAGCTAGTGCAATTATAAATTTTTTACCTTTAGTCATTCTGCCTCCTAATCATTAAAAATATCAACTTTAACATCTTCAAGTGGTTGTTCTTCCTTTGGTTGTGCATTAACCTTAGGCGCTTCTTTCTTTGGCAAAACAGTTTTATCACTAAGGTTTGTGAAAGTTGTATATTCTCCTATCCAGCGAAGCTTCACGGTGCCAGTTCTGCCACGACGATGTTTTGCTATAATCAACTCGACAGTACCAGGCTCGTCTTCTTGAGGAACGTCGTTATATTTTTCTGGATTATAAAGGAAAAGTACGATGTCGGCATCTTGCTCAATAGCACCCGAATCACGAAGGTCAGCAAGCATAGGCCTGTGGTCTCCCGCACGACTTTCCACCGCACGAGATAATTGGGAAAGTACTATAATCGGAACATTTAATTCCTTAGCGGCAATTTTAAGTGTTCTTGAAATTTCACTTACCTCAAGCTGTCTATTGTCATTCCTTTTGTTACCGCTTGTCATTAACTGAATATAGTCCACCATAATTAAATCGATGTTCTCTTTGGCTTTAAGTCTGCGGCACTTTGAAAGCAGGTCGGTTGGAGTGGTCATACTTGAATCATCTACATAAAGACCGCTTTGCTCAAGCTTCTTTGTTGCGGTTAAAATTCTCTTCCACTCGTCAGGGTCCATGCTACCATTAAGTGCTTTTGCCATACTTACCTTTGCTATCGAACAAATTGCCCTTTGCATAAGTTGCTCGCGTGACATTTCAAGAGAAAAGACTGCACATTTTTTACCCTGTTCTATCGCCGCCTGAGTAACTATATTCATAGCAAGCGAGGTCTTTCCTACAGATGGTCTTGCGGCAAGCAAAATTAGGTCACTATTTTGTAACCCGTTTGTAATTGAATCAAACTCTTTTAATCCTGTCGGAATACCGTTAAGAGAGGTTGGGTCTTTTGCTATCGTGTCAAAGGTGTTGATAACTTTTTGAATTGCCCCTCCCGGCTTTCCTACATGTTCAAGAGAGCTACGCTCTTGTTTTTCCGCTATGTCGAATATGACTTTTTCGCCATATTGTAACGCTTTGTCTTTGTCTTCCTCTTCAAAAGCGTTTTCAATAATTTCTTGTCCACCTTTAATCAGCTTTCTTCTTACCGAGTCTCCTTTCACAATATCACAATAGTAATTAAAGTTAGCCGCAGAAGGTACAGCATTGGTTAAGAAGGTTATGTATTCTATTCCCCCCACCTTTTCAAGAATTTTATCTTTTTCAAGTTGGTCAGCAAGAGTAACAAAATCAACAGGCACACTGCGTTGATATATCTTTATCATAGAGTTATAAATTTGCTGATGTGCTTCACTATAAAAATCTTCCGTCTTAACAAGTGCCAAAATATCTACTTGCGCTTGAGTATCAATTAAAATACAACCAAGCACCGCCTGCTCAGCTTCAATATTGTGAGGCATAATCTTATAATCAGCCATTTAATCCTCCTAATGAGCAAAAGGGTCGCGATTTTTATCTTTCTCTCGCTTCTCCTCTCTCTTTTTATCAATTTTAGCACATATTAGCAAAAACAGCAAGTAGAAAACACCTGCAAGGCAGATTATTATAAACCCATTAAGAATAGGATTAACGCCAGCAAGCACAAGTAAATAGGAAATCACCGCACCAAAAATAAAGAAAATAGCTACAAACCAAATCATTCGCTTGTATTTTCTGTGTAATTGCTTATTTGCCTGCGGGTCTAATTTCATTATCCCTCTCCTCTAAGCGCCTTTCCACGCTCTCTTAATCTCAAGTTATGGTCAAGTATAAGTTTTCTAATTCTCATACTTTTTGGTGTAACTTCCAAAAGTTCATCATCAGCCAAAAATTCTATCGCATCTTCCAAACTAAGTTTTCTTGGAGGAGTAAGTCTAAGCGCTTCGTCTGAGCCAGAAGCACGGCAGTTGGAAAGATGTTTCTTCTTGCAAACATTTACAACAATGTCGCCGCCTTTTGGGTTTTGCCCAACAACCATGCCCGCATAAACAGGTACTCCAGCACCTATAAAAAGGTCGCCTCGCTCCTGAGCATTATAAAGCCCATATACAATGGCCTCTCCGCTTTCGTGTGCGATTAATGAGCCATACTCTCGTCTGTTAATCTCTCCTTTCCAAGGCTCGTACTGATAGAAGATAGAGTTTATCACACCCTCACCTCGGGTATCGGTAAGAAGTTCTGATTTAAAACCAAATAAGCCGCGAGATGGGATGGTAAATTCCATTTTCATTCTACTTCCGTGTGGAGTCATTCCAACAAGTTCCCCTTTACGTACCCCCATTTTCATCATAACCGTGCCAACACAGTCCTCAGGTACGTCCAAAAATAATCGGTCTACCGGTTCACATTTTTTTCCATCAATGGTCTTAATCAAAACTTTAGGCATACTCACCTGAAATTCATAGCCATCTCTTCTCATATTCTCAATAAGGATAGACAAATGCATCTCTCCTCTTCCACACACTTTAAAAGTATCAGCAGTTTCGCCATCTTGCACTTTTAAAGAAAGGTCTTTCACCGCCTCTTTAAAAAGTCTGTCGCGTATGTGACGAGTTGTAACAAATTTGCCTTCCTTGCCTGCAAGAGGACTATCATTAACCATGAATGTCATTTCCACACTTGGCTCGGCTATCTTAACAAATTCAATAGGCTCCACCACTGTGCTTTCACAAATCGTATCTCCTATTTGCACATCGTCTAGCCCAGCGACACAAGCTATTTCCCCAATAGGCACTTCATTGACAGCAACTCTTTTTACCCCCTCGAATACGAAAAGGCTAACAACTTTTGAGCGTACAGACTTTACCTTATCATGGTAGTTGCAAAGTACAACATTCTGCCCCACCGATAAAGCCCCGCGGGTCAATTTACCCACAGCAAGTTTTCCAACATAGTCATTATGTTCGGCAGAAGAAACAAGCATTTGCATTGCACCCTTTTCATCTCCTTCAGGCGCTGGAATATGCTCTATAATTTTTTCAAATAAAGGTTTCATATCGCAACCCTTTTGATTTTTGTCTAAAGAAGCGATACCCTGTCTTGCCGAAACAAAAACAAATGGCGAATTTAATTGGTCCTCATCAGCATCAAGTTCAAGGAAAAGTTCAAGCACTTCATCAATTACCTCTCCAATTCTTGCATCAGGTCTATCTATCTTATTTATCACAACAACCACTTTAAGTTTTAAAGCAAGGGCTCTTTCAAGTACAAATCTGGTTTGAGGCATAGGACCTTCGTATGCGTCAACAACAAGAAGCACACCATCAACCATTTTAAGCACTCTTTCAACCTCTCCACCAAAGTCAGCATGTCCAGGGGTATCAATGATATTAATTTTAATGTCATTATAAAGGCAGGAGCAGTTTTTTGAAAGAATAGTAATTCCCCTTTCTCTTTCTATGGCATTACTATCCATTACTCTGTCCGTAACAACTTGGTTATCTCTAAAAACACTACCCTGTTTGAGTAAAGCATCGACAAGTGAAGTTTTTCCATGGTCAACATGGGCAATTATCGCAATATTTCTAATTTTTTCGTTTTTCATTTTCTTAAGCGTCCTTTTAACCTTTCTATTTTATCATATAGTTTGCCAAATTTCAAGAAAGATAAAAAGAAAATTAAAAAAATAAAAACGACTTATTGCCGTTTTTTACTTTGTAGTTTAAAAATGATTAGTGTTACGCCTAAACCTAAAATAACAACACCGAGAAGTGTAAGGTACCATAACCCTCGATTTGCTTGTAAAGTGTAGATATTTATTTTGCTGTTTTCTTTGTACTCACTAAGTTTTCTTAACCAAATATGATGCTTTAACTCACTTTCCAGCTTATATTCGCTATCACTTTTTATTGCGTTTAATGGCGAGGCATAATCGTAAACGAAATCTGGGCTATAATCAATACTTTTGTTGGTGGCGGTTTGTAAGGCGGAGGTATACGCCTCCATATATCTTTCTCCTACAGTCCCCTCGCCAAACTTAGCTGCAAATGGAAACACACCTTCTGAAGATGTTTTTATCATAAAGCCAATATGAGTATTGTCGTTTTCGCCGCCTGAAGAAGGGTGATAATAATTCCACGTATTCATATCTTTAAAAATCATGGAAAAGCCTATTGTATCGCTTTCTTTATTATATGAAGGGGAAGATATTAGTAATTTTTCTCCTATCTTGTAGTTAGGGTCTGGCTTTGAGTTGTAGGTTATAATAAAACTTAGATAAAACTCATCACGAAAGCGAGTGATATTTTTGACAAGTTCCTTCTTCACATTTTCAACTTCCAAATTGCCAAACCCATTTTTCTTTAATTTTTCACTACCCAGTGTAAAATATAGTGACTGACTTATTTGGCCGCTTTTATCGTTTGATATCGACAACATTATAAATTCATTTGACTTTGGCTCCTGAGGTTTGCAAGAAAAAAACATACAGCAGGAAAAAATAATTGCCATTATTACAAAACATTTTTTCATACTGTATGTTATTCGTATAAAGCCATAAAAATACTAAATAATTGATGCTTGATATTTGTCGCCTACTAAGAAAATCTTCATAAGTTTATTTTCACCACATTCAAATTCCACTTCACTAAGTGGATTTGTTGTGATACTGGCAATTCCATTACTTGCGTAACTTACATCACCCTGCCTGATATTATCTAAACAAGTATTAATTATTTTAATATTAAGTGCCTTTTCAGTGGCATCTACAAGCCCAGAAATTCTGCCCGCCTTAACTATAAAGGCAATTCCACCTATAAAATTTGTATTTCCACTCTTTCCAACTGTTAACGCACCGTTATTGTAACAATAGGAAAGAATTGCATTTTCACTTTTAACACTTATTCCAGAAAGATAATTTGAATACGCTCTTTGAGAAGTGTTCACAGTTTCAATGTTGCCATCATTTCCACATCTTGTAATCTCGCCGGTGTTATTTATTGCAATTCCGCTTGCCCAAATCATTCCGCCAGATTTTGTGTTTGTGATTATAAAATCGCCCTTGTTAAAACTGTTGGATATCAGCCCTCTTGCGTTTGATGCGCCTTCTTTTTCATTAAAGATAACAAGCCCGCCTGCAATGATTTTTGCTGTGCTAATATTTGATGTAACCCTCATTGCGATATCCGCATTATTCTTTGAATTGTTTATAACGCCATAATTTATTCCTACTAAACCGGCCTGCGCTATAGCATCACTTTTTGCATCGCTTGCCATTGAGTAGTTTGAAGTTATTGAAGATATCTCAATATTATCCACCCTTCCATAGTTTGTTTTCGCAATTCCAGCAAAAAGTGTACTCTCTTTTAGCGACACCCCTTGGAAGTTTAATGCAATATCAAGATTTTTCACTTCCCCGCCAATGCCTATTTCTTTAAAAAGAGCGGTAAAATTTTTAAATGTGACTTCAGTGTCATAATTTGCACTTGTAACTAATTTTCGTACTATCGCCTCATCACTAATTGGAGATAAATTAAGTGTAAGCCTTTTATTTCCATTGTAGTTGCCATCGTACTCACCATAGAAAGGCTCATTTAACCCGAAACCATTTATATTCATAACAATGTTGTCAATTTGAACAAAATAGTATTTCAAATCTTCCCTGTTTCTGTATTTAATGTTTTCAAATTGTTGCTGAGTTTTTATTCTGTAAGGATTTTGCTTAGTGCCGTTTCCGCCTGCAAACAGATAAAGTTCAATGCCATTATTAAAGTCACCGCTTAAAGCTTCAATAGAGTAAATTGAATTTGCATTTTCCCTAACACGAATACTTATTCCAGTAATCACACCAAGCCCACGTGGCTGATAGAAATTGGTAGAAACCTCATCTTCCTCTACTCTTGAATCATTATAGAATACCTTGACTTCATATAAGAAAGTTTTTTCTTCAGAGTTTCCTTCAAAATCCCACTCAAATTGTTTTTTATCGTCGTTCCATATTACTTCAGCATTTTCACCCCAGACCATAGGTGAGATATCCATCTCTGTTTCTTCGCTATTTAGTAACATGATATATTGAGTATCTTGATTATCACAAACCTGAAATTTTAATTTCAATTCACGGTATTCGGAAGGTAGTGTTATCGTTTGACCGGTCACGCCATACTTGTCTTTTGAGGAAGTAAAGTAAAGCACAAAATTCTTATTGCCATTGTTATACGAGTAAGCTTTATATTCCACATTATCGACTACAACAGTAAGAATAACCTTGTAATAGTCATTGCTACCTAATATTTGCTTGTTGTTATAAAGATTTGAAAGGTCAATTTCCACCATTGCTCCTCTTGGAACAAGCACAAAATCTTCACTTTCAACCTTAGGCAGTTTGTAAATTCTTTTTTCATTTCCAAAAGTTATTTGCTGACGTTTTGATTTTATTTCCTTATCATTATTATTTGTATTATATGAATAGATGAAGAGGTTGTAGTAATTTCCGTCATTGTATGTCAATTCTTCAAGCTTAACTTCATTTCCATTTCCATCTCTAAAGCCACAAGTCAATTTTTCATCAAGAGTATAGTCTAATATACCCTTTTTAATGGAAACATCGGTTGGCATGCTTGAACGCTTTAGCCCCTCGATTTCACTTTCCTTCCCAGCAAGAATTGCTATTTTCTCAACTTTGATTTCCGCTTTCAGGTAATGCTTTCCTTCTACAGTTGTTATATCGCCATTTGCTTCACTTCGCATATATCCAAGTGCCTGTATAGTAAACTTGAAGGTTCCTTCATCTGGAAGTTCAGTAAATAATAAAGTATCTATTCTGCAATTTGAAGTGTAAAGAGTTTGCTTTGTTTCAAAAGTGTCGCCATTTTTCACCATTGCTTTAACTTCAAAGATAACTTCTGCTCCCTCTGGCAAATTAATCTCTCTTTCTTCACTTAAAGCCCAAACTAAATCGCCATTAATTATCCCGATATCAACAACATCGTTAAGGAAGATAACATCTTGTACAATAGTTTCAGACGCGAGTACTATTTTTGATAAGCTTTCAACGCCTAATAAATAATCAGCACCCTTATTAATATCTTCTTCACTAATTGGCATTTGGGTAAATTCCCCCGTGCTGCCAAGTTTTGTGAAATAGTACTGCGTAGCGTCATAGTTATTTGCCCAGTACTCTTTATCTGGTTGCACAATAGCCGCGCCAATTCCGTCTATATTATTGTAAATTTGGTAATTTCCACCAAGGTTTAAATCTTTTTCATTTTCAATAATTGTAAAATGGTTGTCTTTGACAGAAACTGATATATCATTAAGTTTGTATATGTTTTTAATCATGTAACTATCACTGTCCACACTCATACTTAAGTTGCTATATCCCCCAAGTATAGAAAGAATGATATATTCATATTCGCCTGCAACTGATAAATCCAAAACGGCTTTATTGTTAACAAAAGGTACATCAATGAAATCAGCTCGGTTTCCAGCCTTTTTAATAGTTACTCTTGTCGCGGGTGCATTAAAGTCCTTATCTACACTCCAAGACAAGTATCCTTTGTCAAGTTTTATATTTTCGCTTTTAATGTCAAGTAAAGAAAGTGTTTTCATATCGGTTTTACCGTTTATTGCATACTCGCCGCCTTTTGCGTAAATGGTAAAGTTGTATGATTCTCTTGAAATAAGTCGGCTTCCGTCACTCTTTAGTAAAGGCAACAAAGCACTTGTTACATTCAAAATAAGTACATCTTTGCCTTCATCGTAGGCTAAAGGAATTTCTTTAACTAAATCATCTACTTTTATTTTCAATACATAATTAATCTGGTCACCATTTCCTATGTTTTCTATTTCAAAGAAATGTTTTTCTTCGCCATTCTTAGAAACCATGTAAAGAAGATAATTATTTGCGTACACCGCGTTTTCGCCTTTCGCTGGCACCATTTTAACTCTGTTAAAAGAAACAATATAGTTTGTTTTATTGTTTATAGTTTCAGTTCCAAACTTAATCATAGGCGCTTCTATTACAGAAGCAAAGCAGCCAGCTGAATAATCTGAGGTAATTGTGCCTATAGCGTCTAGCCCTTTTTGACAAACACTAATAGTATACTCGCCGGAAGGAATGCTTCTTCCAAAATCATCAAAAAGAATGTCGTTTGTTGCTATTCCATTAACACCTTTTAAAATGTCAAGCATGGCTTGTAAATTTCTTCTAAATTCACTTTGGTCAGAACCGCCAGAAATTTGGTCTTCTATGGCATCTAAATATTTTTTCTCCATGTCATTGTCTAGTTTGAAAGAGTACTGATTAAGATTAGGCAAAATGTCGTAAGCATTTACTGTGGCATAGTAATCATTACTTCTTGAATCAGTAAATTTCAATTTAATTATTGCACTATTTAAACTTGTAGCAGAAAAGTGGAATAAACTTGTAAAAGTCGTAGTAGCCATAACACTTAAGAAATTTGCTTTGCCATAATTTGAACTTATAGCCGTCAAGAAGTCTGAGTTTTTTATGCTGTCATCATCAAAAACAATTTTCCCGTCTAGGATTTGAATTTTTGATGGTGTCCTATATTTCATAACCTTTATAGTTTGGGTTTCTTTAGAGCCAACATATCCCTCTGTATTTGACACCGTAACAACACAAGCATAATATTCTGTACCCGCTTGAAGTTTTGTGAAAGTTTTAAGGTCTATAAAGGCTGTAGTAACATTTTCATAAAAGGCTTCTTGCAACTTATCTCCATTTTGGATATAGAAGTAAACATAATAGCCGGTCGCCTCAGTTTCTGTTGTGTTTTTCCATGTCAAAACACCATCGCGTAACGCTACGTCTTCCACCCTTTTAAGTTTAACAATTCTTGGTATAGTAATGTCATTATACTGTATATAAACATTATCAGATAAAGTAACTCTACTAATGGTTATATTAACTTCACCGTAATCAATTTCACTGAGCAGGGAATTTAAACTCATTCCAAAGCAAACCTCTCCCTCAGTGTCGTCAGGTTTTTCTTTTACAAAGTACTCGCCTTCGGCGGTTGTCACCCAGTATCCTTCAAGTTCACTTGCAAGATATGTTCGCTCTATTGCGTTTAATTGTCCCTGTCCACTTAAACTTATTTTAAATCTTATTGCTGAGGTTTCTTCGCCTGCTAGGTTGGATATTTTTATGTAATCATCATTATAGTTTCTTCCGCGAGCATAGATAATTCCGCTTTCTTGGGACGAAAACTTAAACTCAATTTCTTTCCACTCAGAATTGACGCACCCAGTTTTTCTAACAGATATTTTTATAAGTATACTGTCTTTATCACTATCAATATTAAATAACTTTACAAAGTCAGCAAGTGAGTAGTTAAATACAGCTCTCTCGCCCTTTCTTTTTGGTAAAAATTCCTTAACCTCGCCTTGATACTCAGCAACAAAGACAATGTTTTCATCAATTTCACTTTCATTAAATAAAGCAATTTCCACATCGCCGGTCTGTTTTATTTCCAAACCACTTAAACCTTCCAACCTGTATCCGCTACCCGCGAAAATGCCTTGGCTTGGCAGGGCGATATTTTTAGAGTCTATTCGTACAACTTCAAAATTATACCTTCCTTTACACTCTTTAAGTAGGTCTAAGATATCAACACTATTTCCCAAAATCTCTCGGTCTGTCACTCTGTCATTACAGATAATTGACACGGCAAATTCTCCACTCTCGCCTTCAATAGTAAGCACACCATTTTCATTTACGGTGGCACCCGAAACGGTTTGAT
>CANBAX010000008.1 GCA_947366645.1 uncultured Clostridia bacterium | reverse complement strand
CCAACTGCTTCCCGCAGACCCTGGCATTGTGTTGGTATCGCGTTTACCTTTTTTTCCATTAATAGTGACATTTTTCCACTCTACGGCATTTTCAAGTGGTGGCAACCCGTTTTTACCTTTATATTCCTGCATTTCAGGCAGAGTAAGTGGAAGATTTTCCACAAGTTTCACGCTGCCGTCCTCCATATGAACAGCAGGAATAGGCTCCCCCCAATAACGCTGGCGAGAGAATGTCCAGTCGCGGAGTTTATATATAGTTGTACCACGCCCTTTTTTATTCTCTTCCAGCCACTCTATCATTTTTGTAACTGCCTGCTTATTATCAAGCCCATTCAAAAAGCCAGAATTTATATGTTTACCATTTCCGGTATAACATTTGTCTTCCGTTGTCCCCTCAATAATTGGATAGATAGGAAGGTTATAATTCTTTGCAAACTCAAAGTCACGTTCATCATGTGCTGGCACCGCCATAACCGAGCCGGTGGCATAACTTGCAAGCACGTAATCACCGATATATATTGGCACCTTTCTGCCATCAACCGGATTTATGGCATACGAACCTGTAAACACACCCGTTTTTTCTTTATTAAGGCTGGTACGCTCCAAATCGCTCTTCTTTGCGCACTCTTCAATATATTTTTCTACCGCAAGTTTCTGTTCTTTTGTAGTTATTTCATTTACAAGTTTATGCTCTGGGGCAAGCACGCAGTAGGAAAGCCCAAACAGCGTATCCGCCCTTGTAGTGTATACCTCAAAAGTTTTATCGCTACCAGCAACCGTAAATCTTATTATCGCACCTTGGCTTTTTCCTATCCAGTTTCTTTGTATCTCCTTTGTGCTATTTGGCCAGTCCACTTCATTTAATCCGTCAAGCAGTCTTTCCGCATATTTTGGAGTATCAATAACCCATTGTTTCATTTTGCGTTTTACTACTGGAAAGCCACCACGCTCACTTTTGCCGTCTATAATTTCGTCATTTGCAAGCACTGTGCCTAAGCCCTCGCACCAGTTTACTGAAGTTTCAGTATATTTTGCCAGTCCATCTTTATATAATTCTTCAAACCACCATTGTGTCCATTTATAGAACTTAGGGTCAGCAGTGGAAATCGCCCTATCCCAGTCAAATGATAAACCGAGCATTTTTAATTGTCTGATATAGTTTGCAATATTTTTCTCAGTAAAACCACCTGGGTGATTACCTGTACGTATTGCGTACTGTTCCGCTGGGAGTCCAAAAGCGTCAAAGCCCATAGGGTGAAGAACATTATACCCCTGCATTCTTTTCATTCTTGCAACAATATCAGTGGCGGTGTACCCTTCTGGGTGACCCACATGAAGCCCCTCCCCAGATGGATATGGAAACATATCAAGCACATAATATTTTGGTTTTGAAAAATCCCACACATCTGTTTTAAATGTGCCTTCTTTTTCCCATCTTTCCTGCCATTTTTTTTCTATATTAGTAAAATCCATATCAGCTCCTTAAATTATACTTAAATATACCAAAGTGGTTGAAAAAAGTCAAAACAAATTGTGAAAAGTTTTGCAAAATGGTTGACATATCCTTTTTAGATGTGTATAATAGCATTGTTAAAATAAAGTCTTGTCCAAAGACAGCAAGTGCGAACAGCGTAAACACTTTTAGTGTGCTTGCCGAGGAAGATGGTTTAGTTTGATTTTTCTATCTCTATGCCCCTTCCCGCATGGGCGTAGAGATTTTTGTTTTAATAACACAAAATTCTGTAACAAACCTAGGTTTGCGAAAAAAAGGAGAAAAGGACATGAGTGCGAATTTAGAAGCTAAAAAACTTATCGTTGACGAAATTAAAGACAAAATCTCAAGAGCTAAATCTGTCGCTTTCGTTGATTATAAGGGACTTACTGTGGCTGAAGACAATGCTATGCGTCGCGAGTTCAAAAAGAACGGCAGCGAATACAAAGTCTACAAAAACAGATTAATGCTCCTTGCACTAGAAGGACTTGGTATCCAAGGTGCCGAAAAATATCTTCAAGGCACAAGTGCGGTTGCTTTTAGTTATGATGATGAAGTTGCTGGCGCAAAAATTGTTTGCGAAACAGCAGAAAAAACAAAAAAATTGACCGTTAAATTTGGTTTACTTAATGGAAACTTCGTTGAAGGCAAGGAAATTGAACATTTGGCAAAACTTCCAAGCAAAGAAGTTCTTATCGCCAAATTACTTGGTACTCTCAATGGGCCTGCTAGCGCTCTTTGCAGAGTTCTTAATGCCCCTACCCAAGGGCTTGCTATTGCTTTAAATGCTATAGCTACAAAATAATTAAAATTATAAATTGGAGGAATTAAAAATGGCTAATATTACAAATCTTGTAGAAGAAATTAAAAAATTAACTATCGTTGAAGTTGCTGACCTTGTTAAGGCGCTTGAAGAAGAGTTCGGTGTTAGTGCTGCTGCTCCTGTAGCTGTAGCTGCTGCCCCTGTAGCTGGTGCTGCTGCCCCTGCTGCTGAAGAAAAAACAGAATTCACTGTTGCTCTTAAAGAAATCGGTGCTAACAAAATCGCAGTTATTAAAGTAGTAAGAGAAATCACTGGTCTTGGACTTAGCGAAGCTAAAGCTTTAGTTGACGCTTGCCCAAGCACAATTAAAGAAAATGTTGCTACCGCTGAAGCTAAAGAAATGGAAGCAAAACTTAAAGAAGCTGGCGCAACAGTAGAACTTAAGTAATCGAATAAAATAAATAAAGAATTTTGTGTTTCAAAAAAACGGACTTAAATGTCCGTTTTTTTATTGTATAAAAAGTGGCACAAAGGCTTGAAAACAGAAAATTTCCATGTTAACTTTCTTTCAAAGATTACAAATCTTTTGAGTTTTAAAAGGAGATATGATAAAATGAGTATGTTTGAAGATTTATTTGATAAACTTGTTGCTAGTTTTAGTGACTGGATACAAGTTGTAGACCCAAGGTCATATTGGACATTAGAAAATGCACCGAGACTACTTGATGAAAATGGAAATAAAGGAATGGTCGATGAAGACGCTGTTTCACCGCACTGTGTAAAATGCGTTGTTGCAAATAGGTGCTGGTTTAAAAACGAAAAAGGTAAAAAACCTGAGCGTTTTGATTATAGTAAATATTCAAGCCAAGTCTTAGAAAAATTGAGAGAAATTAATGGTCTTTATCATCCAAATTGTCACTGTAAAGAAGTTGCCATTCCTAATCCGACAGAAAATAGTGTAAAATTGGTCTGTAATGATGGAAAGTTTGATGACTTATTTTCTCGAAAAGATGGATTGGTTTCTGCTTGGGGTTATAATGATAATGAAAAAGAAATATTTAAAAACAACTTCTTGCCTTTAGTAAAAAAAGAATATATTAATGGCAACTATAAAATCTTTAAATATGATGAATACGGAATTCAAATTTCAATTTATGTTACTATACCTGGAATAAATGAAAAAGCTGGAAAATTTTACAAAAGAGAAACTGGATTTATGTTATTTCCTAATGGGGAAATAAGAAATACTACTATTATAGGGAGGAAATGGAAATGAAAATTTATGATGATGTAAGAGTAATTAAGGACAGAGAAGAATATGCAAAAGAAGGTGTATACAAAGGTATGGTTGGGCGAATTATTTTAGCTGAAATTAGAAGCAATAAATTTATGGTTAACTTTATAGACGAGGCTTTTGCACTGCACAAAGATGAGCCAGAATGGTTTGAAGAACATTATGATGAATTAAAGGACGATATAAATATCCCTATAAAAATAAAAGACTTGGAATTAATTAAAGAAAATTGGTCAACAGATGATTCAATTCTAAATGAATTGCCCGCAAACAACCCCGCATGGTGGTGTAAAGTGGAAGGAGGCTATATTATGAATCTTCTCGGCGAAAAGAAAAACAAGGTACCCTATGATTATGATTCGTAAAAAAGCGGACTATGTGTCCGTTTTTTTATTAAACTCTTGACAAATTTCCTACTATAAAAAAATGAATAGCACATTGCTATTCATTTTTTTTAATCTTTTTTATTTTTTCTTGCTGAGCGGGCTGGATTTAACTCAATTATTCCGCGTGAGATTATCGCAGAAAGTATGAGCCAAAGCACGCTTAATAGCACAAGGACATAGATTACTATCGCCCCTGCATTAAACCCCCCAAAGATAGCTTCTACAAGGTTCCAGCGGAAAATTCCTACAAGTCCCCAGTTGATGCCACCTAAAGCAAGGATTATAAATGCAATTATGTTTGCTATTGCCATTTTTCACCTACCTTTCGATAGTTATTATGGCTTAAAATCTTTTATTTATACAATTCTATTTTTTTACTATCTCATAGCCGTCTTTGCTATCTTTAATTAAATAACCCTGCTCTTCAAGTGCCTTACGCTTTTCATCGGCTCTTGCAAAATCTTTATTTTGTTTAGCCTGCCATCGCTCCTCGGCAAGGCGTTTTATCTCTTCTGGAATTTCGTCAGCATCATTTTCTTTATCAAACTTAAGCCCAAGTATGTCTACAAGTAGCCTGTTTATAACATAGCGAAGTTCACTTACATTTGAAAGTGGAAGTTTAATAAGTTTCAACACCTCAGCCACTACCACTGGTGTATTAAAGTCATCGTCCATGGCTTTAAGGCAGTTTTCGTAAATATCTTTTATTTCCCCAGTTGGCTCTTTCTCTTCGCCACTGCCTACCTTTTTTACAAATTCTGAAATTTTTTCAAGTTGTTTTTTTGCAAGCAACATTCCTTGGTCATTAAAATCCACCATGCTTCGATAAGCGAACTGCAATATGAAATATCTTACCGTCATTGCACCATATTTATCAAAAAGAGAGTCTAACGTCATGGAATTGCCAAGCGATTTACCCATTTTCTTTCCATTTACAGTGACAAGGTTATTGTGTATAAAATAATTCATAGGCACACTTCCTGTCAAAATATCGCCCTGAGCACATTCACATTCATGGTGAGGGAAAAGGTTATCTATTCCGCCGCCATGTATATCAAACTTTTCGCCTAAAAACCTACGCGAAAGCACTGAACATTCTATATGCCACCCTGGGCAGCCCACACCCCACGGACTATGCCATTTCATTAAGGTTTTTTCGTCCACCGCCTTCCAAAGCGCAAAATCTTCTGGGTGACGTTTATCGGTGGCAACCTCAATACGCTCGCCGCTAACATTCTCATCTAGTTTTCTATTTGAAAGTTGCCCATACTTTGTATATTTATGGACATCAAAATAAACATTGCCCTCTTTCGTCACATAGCCATAGCCATGGTCAATTATCTCTTTCACTGCCTCAATAATTTCCATAATAAAGCCGGTAGCACGAGGGCTAATACTTGGACGGAGTATATTTAATGCGTCCATTGCTTTAAAATATTCGCATTCATACTTATACGCTATCTCATACGGGTCTAAAAGTTCTAGTTTTGCTTGTTTCGCTATTTTATCTTCGCCTTCATCGCCATCACCCACAAGATGACCAACATCAGTGATATTTTGGACATATTTGACCTTATATCCAAGAAACTTCAAATATCTATGGATTATATCAAAACTTATATAACTTTTTGCATGACCAAGGTGAGGAAACCCGTATACTGTTGGCCCGCAGACATACATACCAACTCTGCCTTCTATGATAGGGCTAAACTCTTCCTTTTTCCTTGTCATTGTATTATATATTCTTAACATTAAAAACCTCTTAAATGATTATATTCTTTTATTCAAAAAGTTGGTGAGTACATCAAGCGCCCTATCCACCTCTGGATTTGAAGCGCCCAAACTCTTTTCAACCTCACTTTCACAGGCTCCGAGTTCGGCTTTTCCCTTTTCAGTAAGGTGTAACACACGACAGCGTCTGTCTATCTCCGCTGGGCCAATGGTTATAAGCCCCTCCTTTTCAAGTTCGCTGCTCATAAGTGCAAAATTTGATTTTTTTATCCCTATTTTTTCAATTATCATTGACACGGAAAGATTTTCGTATACACTTGCGAAAAATAAAATTTTCAGTTTGAGTAAACTGAGATTTTTATGTTGCTTCATAAGATTTTCGGCTAGCGCCTCTAGTTCAAATAGTTTTCTTGCTCTTTCCATTTTTCTTCTCTTGCTTAACTTAGTATACTTGAAAAATATTTTTGTTGCAAGCGTTTTTACTTGATTTTAACTGCTAAACATATTAAAATGTTTTTATGCGTATTGAAGGTGTAATTGAGGAAATTATCTTTCGTAACGAACAAAATGGTTATAGCGTTATTGTCGTCGACCAAAACAACACAATGACCACCTGCGTTGGAAAGATGGTTTCTACCAATATAGGAGAAAACATTGCTTTAGAAGGCGAATTTACTAAAAGTAAATACGGCCTTCAATTTTCCTTTTCTTCCTATGAAATTATTATGCCCACTTCACTTAAAGGAATTGAACAGTATCTCTGTAGCGGTTTAATCAAAGGTGTAGGCCCTGTAACCGCAAAAAATATTGTTTCACATTTTAAAGAAAATACCTTTGACATCATTGAAATGTCACCCACCTCGCTTGCTGAAGTAAAAAATATCAGCCTGAAAAAAGCGCTTGACATTGGCGAAAAGTTTAAAGAACTTAAAAAGCTGCAAAACTCCGTGATGTTTTTGCAAAAATACAATATTTCCACTAACATGGCACTTAAAATTTATGAAATCTATGGTGATAGGACGATAGAAACCGTCAAAAGTAATCCTTATCGTCTTGTTGAGGATATTTCGGGGGTTGGCTTTCTGACAGCCGACCGCATTGCCAAAAATATTGGTATTCCACACAATAGCGAATTTCGAGTAAGAGCGGGACTACTTCACTGCCTAATGACCGCTGTGGAACGGACAGGAAATACCTACCTGCCTAAACCCATGCTTTTAACAAATGCTGTTAGCGTGCTGGAGATAAATTACGAGGAAAACAAAGAACTCTTTAACTCAGCGCTTGACAGTTTAGTTTTAGATAAAACCTGCAAGATAATGTGGCACAACAATATGGAAATTGTGATACAGTCACAATACTATTTTTATGAATATAGTGTCGCGCAAAAATTAAGTCTACTTAACCGCTCTGTCATCTCTAAAAAACTTGATTTAACCGATGAAATTGCACATTTTGAAGAAAAAAACAATATCTCCTTCCATGAAGAACAAAAAAATGCTATTACTAACTCTATAAATAGTGGAGTTTCAGTTATTACTGGTGGCCCTGGTACTGGAAAGACAACAATAGTCAAGTGCATCATTGAAATACTAACACAAAACAACCTTAGGTTTATGCTTTTAGCGCCTACCGGGCGTGCCTCTAAACGACTTTCCGACAGTACGGCTTGCGAGGCAAAAACAATTCATAGGGCTTTAGAAATTGCACAGGGAAATACATCACGATTTGTGCATAACGAAAACAACCCTTTTGAAACTGACTGCGTTATTGTTGATGAGGTGTCAATGGTTGATGTAGCGTTGATGAACCACCTATGTAAGGCACTTCCACGCGACTGTAAACTTATTCTTGTCGGCGATAAGGACCAACTTCCCAGCGTAGGTGCTGGAAATGTCCTTGACGACATACTGAAAAGCGGTAAAATTACAATTTCTATGCTTACTAAAATTTTCCGTCAAAAAGACAACAGCTTAATTATAACTAACGCACATTTAATAAACTCTGGCAAAATGCCTCTTATTGACAACACTTCAAGAGACTTTTTCTTTGAAGAGCGGTTGGATTTAAACTCTATCAAGGATTCAATAGTCGACATGGTTACAAGGCGTCTTCCAGACTTTACCAAACTTGAAAGTAGTCAAATCCAAATTCTAGCCCCACTAAAAGCAGGCGTTTGCGGTATTGACAACCTTAATCGCACCCTTCAAGAAAAACTTAATCCTCCTTCCCTACATAAGCAAGAAATTGCGGTTGGCGAAACCATATATCGTGAAGGCGATAAGGTTATGCAAACGGCAAATAATTATAATCTTATTTGGAAAAGAATAAATGGCTTTTTGGAGGAGGAAGGCGAAGGCGTATATAACGGCGACATTGGTTTTATCGAAAGCATTGACTTTCAAACAAATGAAGTGCTTGTCATTTTTGAAGATGGAAGAAAATGCCTATACCCTCGCAGTGAAATAAGCCAACTTTCCCTTGCGTACGCTATTACAATTCATAAAAGCCAAGGAAGTGAATTTGATATTGTTGTTTTACCTGTTATCGCGGGTGCGAGTATGATACTTACCCGTAACCTACTTTATACCGCAGTAACTCGTGCAAAAAATATGGTTGTGCTTGTAGGCGAAAAAAAGAATTTAAAACGCATGGTTTCCAATAATTACACGACACAAAGATTTACTTTATTAAAAGACCTTCTTATCTCATAAGATGAGAAAAAAAACGTACTTTTTAATTAAAAACTATGAAAATAAAAGATATTTTTAAGAAAACAAAAGATTTTGCATTAAATATACTTTTCCCTGAAAAAATAAAGTGTATATTTTGTGGTGCGGATATAAAAGACTTTGAAACGAGACCTTATTGCGATAGTTGTGCTAAAGAAAACATTTTTAATGTTGGAAACAGATGTATGGTGTGCGATGTTAAGATTAAAAACCATAATATCATTTGCGACTTTTGTGGACATAATAAAAAGAAATTTGAAAAAGCGGTTTGCCCTCTTTTATATAAAGCGCAAGCAAAAAACAGTCTTTTACGTTTTAAAAGTGACAATGCAAGATACCTTGCTTACCCTTTTGCAAAACTGATTTATAACAGGCTAAGAGAGGAGAATTTGGATATTGACATTATAATTCCAATTCCTATTCATGACAAATCCCGCAGAAGACGAGGTTATAATCAAGCAGAATTGCTTGCTGAAGAGCTTGCAAAACTTATGAATTGTGAAACGAAAAACAATGTGGTTGTGAAAGATAAGCAGACCAAAGCTCAAAACACTTTAACTTACCGTGAAAGATTAAAAAATCTTACAAACTGCTTTAAACTAAAAGACAAAGAAGCTATTAAAAATAAAAATGTGCTTATTCTTGATGATATACTAACCACCGGTTCGACGATAAACGAAGTGGCTTTAACCATGATGCCATACGCCGCTCATATTTACGCCGCTGCTGTTGCGAGAGATATGGTAGAATAATTTAAATTTTTTTTAAAAAACACTTGACAGTATAATCTAATTTTCGTATAATGGCTAAGTATCAAAAAAATCCCTCTTTTGATATATGGCCTCTTGGTCAATCGGTTAAGACATCGCCCTTTCACGGCGGAGTGAGGGGTTCGACTCCCCTAGAGGCTACCAAGCAAAACAAGCACCGTTAGGTGTTTTTTTGTTGTGTAGACTTTTAATTGCGTAAGCAATTTTAAGTGATAGCGCTAGGGAGTCGAACAGGTGGAAAAACAAAGGCAATAGTATTGCGTTTGTCCACCTCGGCATGATAGCGCACAGCAAAAGGCTCGGGCTTTCTAAGCGGAGTGACTCCCCTAGAGGCTACCAGTCGACAATTTGTCGAACAAAATGGCATATGATGGTCATAAAACAAGAGCTTTTCTTGTTTACAGTCATCAAAATTAAAAGATGAGTAACTTACTCATCTTTTTTTGCTTCCATCAGGCGGGTACCCTTTTTAATAATTAATTTATAGACTTGTTCTTCACTGCCGTCTTGCCATGTGATTTTGATTTCTATTTCTTCGTCAACATTCTTTATAAGTGGGTAGACAAAGGCTATTCCCGTCTTTTGTCCATTTACCTCTTGATAGAAATCACCAGAAGTTATAGTTTTCCCTTGCAATGAAACACTGCCTGTTTCATATTCTTTCACTTTGGAAGGTGCGGTAAATTTTAAACCAACTCTATTTCCGCCCTCCTGCCAACCTCTTGCAATATTTTCTTTGTAATATTGTATTTGCTGGTTTTCTCCGCCTATAAAAATCTCCCCTGTGGACTTGTTAAATTCAAAAGAAATACTTCCGCCAATATTTTCACTATCGCGAGTACAATTTGCAAAAGGCAAGGTTTGATTACAGCCTGATAAAAATATTGTTAAAGTAAGTAAGATAAGACATAGTAGTTTTTTCATTTGATAACTCCCTATCTTATTTATTTGCAGTTTGTGACTTTTTATTTTCTCTATTTAACATAAGTTGTATTTTTAACACGTCACTGCGTTTTACCGAATAATTTGAAAATAGAATTATAGAAAATGCAAGCGCTATTGAGCAGCCGCAAAAGACTATTATACCCAAACCATTTTGTACCGACATTGCCTGCACGGGTTGAGAAGAGTCAAACTTAATAAGGTCTAGTAAGAATCCCATAATCAGTAGTGCTATTGAATTTGCAAGGTTGTAGGTGAAGGTGAAAAAGCCTGAATACGCGCCTGCGTTATTTTTGCCTGTTTTATATATTTCTAGCGTAACCACATCTGCGTACATAGACATTGGAAGAGAGTACATTGCCCCTGCACCCATACCACAGAATATTATACATGGAAGCACTAGATAAAACATTTTGTCGGGAGTGATAAAAGTTCTGAAAAGAAAGGTCAAGGTGGTAAATGCTATGCCACACACAATTAAGGATAGTGAGATTATTAGAGCCTTCTTTTTATCTAATCTTTTTGAAACTTTAAGCCAAAGAGGCTGGGAAATTATTGCTCCCCCGAACAGCGCAATAAGCAAAATTGAAATTTGTGTACTTGAAAAATGATAGCAATAAGTGAAAAGGTGCATTCCCACCCCTGTCAAAAATGCTGAAGCGATAAGCGCCATTGAGTATCCTAAAATTACCGCCCTAAAATCCCTTTTTTTCAGTACTTCCAAATAGCCAGATAATAGTTTCCCTAAACTGAATTTTTCTTTCTTAAAGGAAAGAAGGTATACGTTATTTCTTTTTTGCACCTGTTTTAAGCAACCCCAAACAACAATACTGCTACTTAAAAGCACAAGCGCCGAATTGACATAGGCTATATTTATATACCCCTCTTGACTAAACTCAGTTTGTATGCCTATGGAAATAGATGGCATAAATAGATAAACAAATATACTTGGCAAAATCATTGCAACAATACTGAATGTGGTTTTATAACTTTGTACCTTATTTTGCTCGTTATAATCGGGTGCTAAATCAATACCCAGTGCAGAATATGGGGTGCCAAAGAATGTGTTTGCACTTTCAATGGCAAGCATTGAAAAAAGAAGCCACACAAATTTACCTGCTTCACTTAAAGATGACGGCATGGTCCAGATTAAAATATTTAAAAGTGCTATCGCAAAGCTTCCAAAAAACATATATCCAAGGCGTCTGCCAAAGAATTTATTTCTTGTATTATCCGATAAATATCCTACAAAAGGGTCACTTAAGCCGTCCCAAAGTGACGCAATAGCCACCGCAATTCCTACAAGAGTACCAGAGATTCCCATTATGCTTGTACCAAAAAACATAATAAAGTTGGATAGGGTATTTCCCATACAACCATACCCTAAACAACCCGCCCCGTAACACAATTTTGTATAAAATGGTAGCCTGTCTTTATTCTTCACTATTTTAAACTATGCGAGTTGTATAAAGACTATGAAAAAAAGAAGACATTTGCCTTCTTTTTATTCCTCTTCCATTTTTTCTTCATTGACAAAAGGTTTTGGGTGCAAAAGCCTATCTGCTATCTCAAACCTGCTTTCTTGATAATTTACCAATTCTTTACAGTAATGCTCAATATAGTCCATAACTATTTTATTATCTTTTTCATACCTCTCTCCTTTAGGAAGATGAAGTGTAAAACCATTACGCTTTACCTTTTTATTTGTTTCTACGTCTTTATATACTGCTGTTTCATACATTAATCCGCAGTTATAGCCGTTTCCACATATGACCTTATATCTACTACCTGTTACTACTATCTCTATCTTAGGTACAGTTTGCCTAACAACTGAAACAAGGTCAATTGTAAATGCGTTTGAAAAGGCATTGCTTATTGCATTTGCTATTTGGGTTGGGAAATCTTTTGGAGTTTCGGTACCCTCGCACTCTCCTAGTTTAAATTTTTGGCTTGGACGTCTGAAACCGTCAGTAAGCGCACTTATTTTTCTTACCTTGAAAAAATACTGCCCCTCTTCATACTGCTTACTTATAACTATCCCTGCTTTTGAAAGCATATTGCTTTTCACATCATATATGATTTCCCTACCATTAAACTCTCTTTCATAGGCAATTCTATGATACGGCATATTTTTATTTAATTTATCTATTATCTTTTTATGGTCATTGCCTATAAAAAAATAATGTGCCTTTTTAAATTGTTCCGCTTGAACTTGTTCGTTCCCTTTCATAAACACCTCTATTTAATTTTAGTTTACATAAATTTTCCAAAAAAAACAAATGTTTAACTATCTTTTTTTATGTCAAGGATTAGTATAAGGAGGAAATATGGATTTTAATAAAAGTAAAACAAAAGAAAATTTAGCACGAGCATTTGCCGCAGAATGTCAAGACGGAGCAAGATATCAATTTATGGCTAAAGCAGCAGTGAGTGAGGGGTTTTCTTTTATTTCAGACCAATTAAAAATGTTAGCCAAGAATGAAATGGCTCATGCTTCAAGGCTATATACCCTTATGCTAGAAAACTGCCAAGGCAAAGAGGATAATGTACCTATTGAGGCTGGATACCCTTTTGAGCCACCCGCCCTGAACCAAAGTCTTCACACTGCTGCCCAAATTGAAGAATATGAGGCAAAAAATATCTATCCTCACTTCGCCAAAGTGGCAAAAGATGAGGGCTTTTCAGAAATTGCCAAAGCCCTTCTTTTAATTGCAGAGGTGGAAAACGTCCATTTTATTAAACTGCAAACACTTGCAAACCTTTATAAAGCTAACAAACTTTATAGAAATACAGAAAAGATAAAGTGGACTTGTTCTAATTGCGGCCACGAGGCGGAAAGTAAAGAAGCATGGAAAACCTGCCCTCTTTGTACTTACCCACAGGGCTACGTTATGATTAAATATTATAATTAACCACAAAAAAACAACCCGTAAAGGGTTGTTTTTTTAATTTAACATATCTTTAAAACTGTTACCAAATTTGAATGATGGCACCTTACAAGCCTTGATTTTTACTTTTTGTTTTGTAAGTGGGTTAATACCCTCCCTTGCCGCTCTTTTCTTCACTTCAAAAGTTCCGAAGCCAGCTATTTGGATTTTCTCTCCTTTTTTAAGTGTGTCAGCGATGGTTGCTGCCATTGCGTCAAAAGCAATTCCTGCATCTTTTTGTGTGAAATTTGCTTTATCAGCGAACGCTTTGATAAACTCTGCTTTATTCATTCTTTAATCTCCTTTTAATGAACTGGGCTTTTGCCTTAGCCTATGATATCATATTGTTTCCATATTTCCAAACAAATTTACCTTACCACGCAAAATATTCATTGATTTCATTTAAAAAGTAGGAGCCAATTACCTTTATTTTCTCTAATTCGAGTTTATTTTCCTTTAAAAGCGAATAGGCATTCCAAATATATTCTCTTACTACACCCACCACCTGATTAATTTTACATGGACCAAGTACCCGTGCATCGGTGCTATTTGCACGATTATCACCCATGAAAAACACCTCGTCTTTTTTTAATGTATAGAATAGTTGACCTTCTACCATTGTGTATTCTCCAGATTTTAAATAGTTGTTATAAAAATCCTTCTGATAATTCATGCCTTGATAGGTTTGATACTCCATTGTTGTCCATTCGATATAACTTTTTATATAGGTTTCATTTAATCTTTCGACTTTATCACTGCCCTTTCTTATCACAGAAAGACGATACTCGCCATTTAAATCTCCATGTTTTGCAATGCTAATTTTATCGCCCTCTAACGCTATAACCCGCTTGATTATTGTATTTTTAAATACAGGTAATTTTATTATTATAATATCATTTAATTTGATATCTTGTGTTCTTTGAACAAAAACGCCATCTTGAAGCACATCTCCATTACTAGCTACGAAAGGGTCTTTATTAATAGTGGGTTGCATACTTCGTCCTTGCACAGGATAGTACTTATAATTAAAATAAAAATAAAGTCTACCTGCAACTAACAACAATAGCAGTATAAAAAAGGAAGCAAAAATACGATATAAAACACTTTTTTGTACCTTTTCATTTCTTGTTTCGCCATTAAATGTTGGAAAGTCCATTCTTTTCTCCTATCTCTTTGAAAACTTACAACCGCAATAATTCTGCCTATATAAATTATATTGTTTTGAAAGTTCTATACTTTTTTTGTAGCCATCTTGTTTTTTGAAATTACCGTCAATAAACTCTATCCTTTTATTTGCTTCCACCGTTTTGCCTATACTATTAATTACCAAGCTATTTTTATGTGGACTTACGGTAAGTGTTGTTGCAAACGCATCAAACCCTAGTTCTTTGGCAAGTGATGCTGTTTTATCAAGTCTTAGCTTGAAGCATACTGCACATCTCGCTCCGCCTTCAGGTTCATTTTCAAGCCCTTTGGTAACGTCAAGAAATTCCTCAGGTGAATATGGCACCTCTATTACTTTAACACCTACATTTTCACAAAAACGCTTTTGCTCGCTTAAGCGATGATTAAATTCCTCAATAGTATCTATATTAGGATTATAATAAACTATCGTAATATCATAATCTTCTTTCAGGACATTAATAACATGGGTGCTACAAGGCCCACAGCAACTATGTAATAATAACTTTTTCATTGCACCGTCCTAAGGAGTTTGACAAGCTCGCTTAATATATGGTTTCGTTTTATTAAGTCATTGATGTTTTCTTGATACTCTTCCAGTTTTATCATAAAACACGCAAGACAGTCGCCACAATTTACAAATACCTGCATAGTGTAAAACTTATTTTCCAAATCTTTTAATATATAGGTTGGGAATATAAATTCACCGAGTTTCATCTTTGATTTGCTAGCCAAGGTGTATTTTTGGGACAAAAGTTCGATTTTCTTCATGAAATTATCATAGTATTCAAAAAATTCGTCAGGCTCACGATGCACTTCAAAAAGCGAAATTACCTCGCCTTTTACTGAAAGGTAATTCTCTTTATTTGTCATTCCCTGCCCGTTAGGCAAACTATACACATCTTGTGTAAGTTGCCAACCTTCAGGCAAAACAAAACTCATTTCATTTAAAGTTTGTATTACTCTTTTCATTTCTTCTCCATGGCATAAGTATGCCACGGCAAAGAGATTTTGTCAACCTAAATTGCATTTATTGCATACATGAACATATCGTTTACATGCTCACCACGAAGAGTATAAACAAGAATTTTTCCATCTCGTTTATATGTGACAAGATTTTGGTCTTTAAGTTGTTTTAATTGATGACTTATGGTGGTCTGATTTATTCCAAGAACATTTGACAGGTCATTTACACACATATCCATCATTGAAAGGCAGGATAAAATTTTTATCCTTGTAGAATCAGAAAAATTTTGAAAATAGTCGGCAAGACGCAAAATATCTTGCTCGGTAGGCAATGCACCAAGTACGTCACGCTTATTTCTTTCACTTAATAATAAAAATTTATTTTGCATTTTTTCACTCCGCGTTCACACAATTTATTCTTACTACATAAATACTAATGTGAACAACTTAATTTTGCCAGATTACAAATGAGAAAATCAAATTAAAAATTGTTTTTTATTTATTTAATTTGATGCAAAAAAAAGATTTTTGTAGAATGGAGGTTACATGAATTTTTCAAACGATATCTTGCTTGTATTATTGCTTTCTGTGTTCGCGTCATCTACTGACACTAATTTGAACACAAACACTAATTTCTTGCTTCTATTGTTGCTGGCACTTGGCAATAACAATGGTAACAATGGTTGCTGCCAAAACACTTGTCCAGGAAGACTTTTTTAGGACAGATACTGGGGAGGCACCACTCGGAAAAGCAAATAAAAATAAAATCTCGAAAAAATGCGAGATTTATTTTTTTATAAATTATTTAATATTTTTTTGTAATCAATAAAAATCATTTTGTGATTTATTTTTTTTATGCTATTATCTTTTTGTGAAATAAAAATAAAAGGAGATAATAAACATGACGGGGGGGGGTATTTAAATTTAATTTCTAATTTATTAGCTGGATGGAGCGATATTTTTAAAAAGCCTACTGGAACAAATGCACCACCTGATTACATAACCACCGATTATACTTGGATGGGACAAATATTTGACACTGTAAGTATTGTCCTTTACATAATAATGGGGCTTGTGGGTGCAGCTGGTGCAATTTATGCGATTTACCTTGGTATTCAGCTTGCAAAGGCAGACGACCAGTCTAAGCGTGATGAGGCAAAAAAACACCTAATTACCGTGCTTATCGCTGTTGCTGTTACAGTTGTACTTGTACTATTCTTTAACCTATTGTTGCCAGAGATAATAAAAGCGTTCTTAGGTGCAGATACTGACACAATTTATGATAGTTATCGAGTAAAAGATAAAACTACTGGGCAATGGCGTTGGAAAACGAAACAAGAATTGGGGCTGGTGTAAAAATAATTAACTCCAAATAA
>CANBAX010000007.1 GCA_947366645.1 uncultured Clostridia bacterium | reverse complement strand
ACCATATCGGTGGCTTCACAAGCTCGCAAGAAGTATATGACTATCTTACAGGGCAGGGCTATACAGTACAATAAATTTTTGCATTACTACTGTCATTTCGACCTCCACCCACCACTTGTCATTTCGACCTCCACCTACCACTTGTCATTTCGACCGAAGGGCGTAGCCCGTAGTGGAGAAATCTAATATTAAAAAGCGTCTAAGACGAAAAAAAAGTGGCTTGTGCCACTTTTTTTATAAGGAGAGAATTAGATAGGTAAAGACAAGTCAAAAAATATGTTAAAAAAGTTGTGCCTAAAAACCGCACAGCACAAATGTTATAATTTAATATAATTTTTAGCACATTTTTTAATAATCTTTCCTGCCAGCAATGTAATCCAAACTTACATCAAAGAAGTCAGCAAGTGCAATAACTTTGTCTAGTGCTGGTTGACATTTATCCTGCTCCCAAAGACTAATAATTGATTTACCAATTTTCACTTGATTAGATAATTCTACAAGTGTCAAACCGCGTTCTTTTCTTAAATCTTTTAACCTTTTTCCAAATGTTTCTTTCATAATATTTATTATTCCACAAAATTGGACAAAATACTTGACATTCCAAAATGTTAGAATTATAATAATTTTTAAGTATTATTCTTCAATTTGTTTTGAGAATGAATAATATTTTGTCATAATAGAGTAGCAAGCTCAGTATATTAGTGATAGAAAATCTTAACGACAATTACCAGCAATAAATGCCAAAAAGCGACATAAAACGCTTAGGTAATTTGAAAGGAATATTATATCATTAAAAGTGAGGTTTGTGATGCCATTTTGTGTAATCAAATCAAGGACAATAAAAATTATAATTGCTATGGCTATAGTTGTAATACTACTATGTGTATCGATAAATGGGTCTAATTGCGCACAAGTATTCTTTGGATACAGTGCAAGGAAGGTGCCAATATACAATGTAGCAACACAGGAGAAGCAGGTTGCAATATCCTTTGATGCGGCATGGGGTGCGGATAAGACAGAGGATATAATAGCACTACTTAAAGAGTATGAAGTCACAGCCACATTTTTTCTAGTAGGCTTTTGGGTAGATAAATATCCAGAGAAGGTGAAGGCAATAGACGAGGCAGGTTTAGAAATAGGCACACATTCAAATACTCACCCAGACATGGTGAAACTTGATGCAAACACCATGAAGAGTGAACTTTCAACCTCTATCGATAAAATCAAGGCAGTAACAAAAAAAGATGTTAAATTATTTAGGGCGCCTTTTGGGTCATATAATAACACTCTTCTAGATGTTTGTGAGGGACTTGACTTAAAAACGATACAATGGGACGTAGATTCACTTGACTGGAAAGGAATTTCAGCAGGTGATATCGCAAAAAGGGTAACAACCAAGGTAAAGAACGGCTCAATTATATTAATGCATAATAACTCAGACAATGTACTTGACGGAGTAAGAATGATACTTGATAAGTTAAAAATGCAGGGCTATAAAGTGACATCGGTTGGGGAACTAATATACAAAGACAACTATACTATAGATAGAAATGGCGTACAAAGACCCAATTAAAAATTTGGAGGAGAGAAAAAATGAACACTATTGAAGAAACAAACACTAACCAAGGAAGATTAAAAGGAACAATTTTAACAGAGCCAGTAAGAGCTTATGAGATAGAAGATGAAGGATTTTATGAATTTACACTTGCTGTAAAAAGATTATCTGAAATATGTGATAATATTCCAGTAACAATTTCTGAGAAATTAGTGAAAGCAGGAACTGTGGATATCGGCAAAGGAAAGGAGATAGCAGTATCCGGCGAGTTTAGAAGCTATAATAAAGAGGTGGAAGGAAAAAGTAAACTTATGCTTCATTTCTTTGTGCAAGATAAATTAGAGGAAGAATATGATACAGAACCTTCAATAAACAACCTAAAGATTACAGGATTTATTTGCAAAACACCAATTTATAGAGAAACACCATTTAAAAGGGAAATTTGTGATGTGCTGGTAGCAATAAATAGACCATCACGTGGTATCGCAACAAATAAAAGTGATTATGTTCCATGTATTGTATGGGGACGAAATGCAAGATTTATTCAAAATTTGCCAGTAGGCAGTAAGATAGTTCTTGAAGGAAGAATACAGTCAAGAGAGTATAATAAAAATCTTGGAGATGGCACAACAGAGGTAAGAACAGCCTATGAGGTTTCAGCACAAAGAGTGTGGGCGCCAGAAAAAAATATTTTGAATAATGGTGACGCTGAAAAACTAGATATAATTTAAAAATGCGACTATAAAGTCGCATTTTTTATTGCCTTTGTTAACTCGTGGTAGTTTTTAAGAAGCTCGATATATCTGTATTTAATAAGGGAAGGATAGGTTTGGGAAGAATGAAGTTTAACGCCAGAGCAAAGTTTTTCCAAAATATCTTTTTCTTTGGATAGATACTCAGAAATTGTTTTCAAGCCTTTGTGTTGGTTGGAAGAGAAAAGTGTATCAAAATCCGCTTTTGCACTAGAAATGGTGGAATAAACCGAATTAATAGCAAGCCTAGCAGAGATTTCATTGTAAACGAGAGTGTCCAAACTTATTGCAATATCATAAAGTGCGGTGAAAGCATCTTTAAAAGTACTTAGTGCTTTTGACATGACTTTTTTGCTCTCATTGTCAAAACTTGCATCAATATTAAATTTGTTAAATTTTATTGTGACAATTTCGCTTTCAAGATTACTTGTGGCTTTTAGGTTGTTTTGTACAAGTATGGCATCAGCCTTGTTTTCAAAACCACTTGATAGAATATGGTAATAATCATCAATTTTCCAAATATATCCGCCGGCACCAATTTTTTGATAATCGGGGGCAAGAGCTTCCGCAGATTTTAAAATTTGAGATTTATTTAAGGAAATAAAATGCACTTCAAATTCGGGAGAGGAAAGACTTGCGTCAGGCCTAGAAGATACGGGTGTCACAAGAAGTACAGAAAGCCCGCTTGCAACAAGAATTCCGCTTATAAAAAAAATGGCAAGCAGAAAGGTATATTTACGAAATTTACGATTATTTTTTGGCATAAACTCTTGATTCCTTAAAAAAAATGTTTTATTAGTAAAGTGTATGACAAATAAAGGCATTCTATGAGCAAAATCATGATAAACTTGCTTTACAAAGAAAGACCTAAGTCGTATAATAACGATATAAATAAGGAGGAGATATGAAGATTAAACCGTTATTTGATAGAGTTTTGCTTGAAATAGAGGAAAGCGAGAAAGAAACAAAGGGGGGAATATTGCTTCCTACAGCGGCACAGGAAAAAAGCCAGATAGCAAAGGTAATAGCCACTGGAAAGGGGGGAGAACTTGACGGCAAAAAGATAGAAATGCAGGTCGAGAAAGGCGATAGAGTGTTGTACTCAAAATATTCTGGAACCGAAGTGACAGTTGAAGAAAAGAAATATGTGATAGTAAGGCAGGCAGATATACTTGCCGTGCTTGACTAGGAGGTGTTATGTCAAAGAAGATATTAGAAGGTCTTGAAGCAAGAAAGGCACTTGAGGCGGGGGTTGCCTCTCTTGCCAGTGTAGTTAAAATCACTTTAGGGCCAAAAGGAAGAAATGTAGTGCTAGGTAAAAAATATGCAAGCCCACTTATCACTAATGACGGAGTTACCATTGCAAAAGAGGTGGAACTTGATAATCCATATGAAAATATGGGTGCAGAACTTATAAAAGAGGTCAGCATCAAAACCAACGATGTTGCAGGCGACGGAACTACAACAGCGGTAGTACTTGCGGAGGCACTTATTCATGAAGGCATGAAAAACTTTACCGCCGGTGCAAATCCTATTATATTAAAGAAAGGAATTTTTAAAGCGGTAGAAGTTGCATCAGAAGAACTTAAAAAGATGTCAAAACCGGTAGAGGGCAGTAAATCTATAAGTCAAGTTGCCAGCATATCCGCGGGAGATGAGCAAATAGGAACATTAATTGCCGAAGCGATGGAAAGGGTGGGCAGTGACGGAATAATCACTGTTGAAGAGGCGCAAACCATGCAAACCGAACTTAATGTAGTAGAAGGAATGCAGTTTGATAGAGGCTATCTCTCACCATATATGTGTACAAACACAGAGAAAATGATAGCCGAACTTGATAATCCATTTATACTCATTACAGATAAGAAAATCACAAATATTCAAGAACTTTTGCCACTTCTTGAGCAAATAGTAAAAATGAGTGGCAAATTACTTATAATTGCTGATGATGTTGAAGGCGAGGCACTTACAACAATAATTCTTAATAAACTTCGTGGCACCTTTAATTGTGTTGCGGTTAAAGCACCAAGCTTTGGCGATAAACGTAAAGCTATGCTTGAAGATATTGCTATTCTTACTGGCGGAAAAGTGATAAGCGAAGAACTAGGCTTTGATTTATCATCACTCACACTTGATATGCTAGGTCGTGCAAGGGCTGTAAGGGTTGATAAAGATAATACTACAATAGTCGAGGGCGCTGGCTCAGCTGAGGCAATAAAGAATCGAGTTAAAGCACTTAAAAATCAGATGAAAGAAACTACAAGCGACTATGAAATTGAGAAGCTTAATGACCGTCTTGCTCGTCTTGCCGGCGGAGTAGCAGTGATAAAGGTGGGCGCAGCAACAGAAGTTGAAATGAAGGAAAAGAAACTTCGTATTGAGGACGCTCTTGCAGCCACCAAAGCAGCAAGCGAAGAAGGTGTTGTTGTCGGCGGCGGAGTTGCACTTTTAAAAACTGCTAATGCAATAAAAACACTTATCGAAAACCTTACTGGAGATGAAAGGACGGGTGCAAACATAGTTCTTAAAGCGATAGAAGAGCCTATTCGTCAAATAGCAAAAAATGCAGGCGTCGATGGCGGAGTTGTAGTAAATAATATTTATGAGAATATAACAAAGAAAGCATATGGCTTTGATGCACTAAAACTTGAATACTGTGATATGTTTGAAAGGGGAATTATAGACCCTACAAAGGTTACCCGCTCAGCATTACAAAACGCAGCAAGTGTTTCAGCCACCATGCTTACCACCGAGGCGGTAATAGTTGAAATAGAAGATAAACAAACACCAAAACAAGCTGATGTTTATTAAAAGCATAAAATCTAAGAATTATCTGTTGTTATATTGACCGTTGGGGTTTTCTCACGACCTTGTCTTTTCGACCGACGCGACCTTTTGTCTCAGAGCGGAGAAATCTAAATAAAACAAAAAAAGTGCTTTCTAAGCACTTTTTTTATTGAACATTTTATTGCATACTTTAAGATAAACACTTTTTGGAAAAATATTTTTAAGCGCATAAAGTAATTTAAATTTGAAAGTCATAATGTATTGTGGTTTTAAATGTTTTTTATCTATCCACCTTACAAGAATTTTCACAGCCTTGTCAATAGGCATACGTTTTTCTTCTTTGTCGTCAATATGCTTGGTTGAAAGTGAAATAGCCTCGCCATATCTTTCATTTGTTTCAAAACTTTTCACGCGGTTTTTAGAAAAGTTAGTTTTAATTTCACTTGGGCAGAAGGCACTCACTTGTATTCCGCTTTCTTTAAGCTCCATATATAGGGCGTCATTAATAGTAGATAACGCACTTTTGCTTGCGCAGTAATAGCCGCGGAAGGGTGTTGGGAAAAGAGCAAGCACAGAACTAATGTTGATTACTTTACCGCCTTTTTTCATATGAGGTAACACCAGTTGTAGCATATTTACAGCGCCAATAACATTTACATCAAATATTGCCTTAATATTTTCTATAGGTACAAGCTCAATGGCACCAGAAACGCCAAAGCCAGCACAGTTGATAAGTATATCAATGTGGTCAACCTTTGTCATAATATCCTCAATAATCTTGCTAAGAGAAGCCCTGTCAGTCACATCGCACTCATATCCTTCGCCCGACTTAGAGATATCAAAAACAGTATTTCCAAGGCTTTGATAATGATTTTTAAGAGCCAGTCCAATTCCGCTTGAAGCGCCAGTAATAATAATATTCATAAATACACTTTAATTCCTTTTTAAAAGAATATATTATTCCTTAAAAAAATCCAAACGATTTTGAAAGGAATAGAATAGTTAAGTTTGACAAAGAATAAAATTAAGAGTATAATAAATTTATGAATAAAACAAAAAAGGGCTTAATCATTGCCGTAATAGTACTTAATTTTTTAAATGCTGCATTAGACATATATTTTATAGTGCAGGCTTTTATGAAAGGTCTAAATACTCAAAGTGCCATAGCAAATTTAGTGTTTGACTTTTTAGAGGTGGTAGGTCTGCTTGTAAGTGCGGGACTACTCATATATTGTATATCAAATGATGGAAGATTTTTTAGTGAAAGAAATCCTTACTATATGAGTGCTGTTATAATATCGATATTTTCTAGTATGTTTACTATTTCTTCAATATTACTATTAATAACACTTTTTATTAGTGATATCGTGTGGGTAAAACCAATAGATGATGTGTACTTTGGTACTGAAGAAAAGCCAGAACCTGAAAAGATGAAGGAAGAGGAAAAAGAGAGAAAGATTAAACAACTTCGAGATTTAAGAGACAAGGGATTAATTACAGAAGAGGAGTTTAGGCAGTCATTGTTGAAATTATTGTAAACCTTGTGGTCTCCTTCCTGCCAAGCGAATATAAAAAACAGCCTAAGGCTGTTTTCTTTTTGCTTTAAAGAATTGTTGCAGTATAACTTTTGCGTCTTCACATTCTTCCTTTTCAAAGAGGACCTTGTGATTTAATCTGTTGCTATTAAAAATTGCTTCACAAAGATTATCAGGGCAGGAGGTGTCCTCAGTGGCATAAATAACTTTTTTTATTCTTGCATTTGCAATAGCACCAGCACACATAGGACAAGGCTCAAGCGTGACATAGATTTCTGCGTTTTCAAGACGCCAAGAGCCAAGTTTTTTACAAGCTTTTTCAATAGCAATAATCTCAGCGTGCTTTATCGCATTTTGTAAAAATTCTCTTTTGTTGTGACCTCGCGAGATAATTTTGCCATCTAACACAATAACAGCACCAATAGGCACCTCATTTTCTTTTAGTGCTTTTTCTGCTTCTTTCATCGCTTCTGACATAAATTTCGACATTTTTCACTCCTAAAACATTATTTTTAATAATGATAATGCTTTCTGACTACTAATGTAAAGAGTTTTCTTGTATTTTGTAAGAAAATGTTATATAATTATCGTATTATGGAAAAACAAATCAATTATAGACGTAATTATTATACAAGTGACGATAGTGGAAAGGTTTATCTGCTTGGTCTATTAATTCCGCTAGTTGTGGCTATTGTTTGGTCGCTTATTTGTGGCGCAATAGCCTCTTCACTCGGCATAGAGGATTTTAGTAAAGAATTATGGTGTAAAATTCCAACATTAATACTTACTCAAATATCCTTACTTGGCTTGTTTTTCCTATACAATAAAAGTGCAAAGGTTGCTAATAGCGCGGCAAATGTAAAGTTTAAAATAGGTTGGAAAACAACTCTAATTTGCATTGCTCTTGGGGTGATATGTCTTTTTGGATTTATTTGTTTAACTTCCTGCTTTGATGAATTTTTAAAAACCATTGGCTATTCAATCAAGTCGGATTTGGGAATACCACTTGATAATTTCGGTTGGTTTATCCTCACGGCAATAATAGGCGGATTACTTCCAGCTATTTGTGAAGAACTTATTTTCAGAGGTATAATTATAAATGGACTTCGCAAAAATATGAAAAACGGTTTGGCAATAGTCCTTTCAGCACTCATGTTTGCGATAATGCATGGAAGTTTGCAACAATTTATCTATCCATTCTGTATGGGGTTAGTATTTGGTTTTGTTGCGGTAAGGACAGGCTCGGTAGTATCCAGTATGATAATACATGGCGTAAGTAATACGCTGTCAATATTTATTGCATATTTGCAAACAAAATATAATTTCACTATTGCATTTGTGAATGAGTGGTGGTATTATCTTATATCAATTGCATCAGTTGTAATTGTAGGCATAGTAATCTATTTAATAGATAGATATTATTTTAAAAGAAAAAATCAGTCGGAATTTGAGAAATTTGATAAATCGAAAATATCATTATTCCTTTGGGTGTCGATTTTTGTCGGACTTATTATACTAATTTTTAATATAGTATGGAATTTTCAAAACCCAGTAAAATAAAATATACAAAGGGAAATATATGAGCGTAAAACAAAAAACATCGCAAAATTCAATTTTGACCTACTTCCTAATAATAGTTGGTTTTGTTGGGATTAGGGCAATGTCTGCACTGGGACTTTTCACCTTTATGGGGGAGTATGCGTCCTATGTGTTCACAATACTGGTACAGATAGGTTTGCTTTTCTGCCTGTCGGTATTCATGTTCAGTGGGGTGCAAAAGCAAAAGGTAAAGACAACCTTCAAATTTTATGGATATAAAAAGATATCTCCTAAAGCGGTTATCATCACGGTAGCACTTGGAGTGATAGTATTCTTTTTAAATATATTTGTCGCTGGCTTTTTTGACGCAATTTTGGAGTTTTTGGGTTATAACTTTCAACCAAATAACAAGCTAGAAAGTTACCCAATATATCTACTATTAATTAATATAGTTTTCACCGCAGTTCTTCCAGCAGTTTGTGAAGAAACCGCACATAGAGGCTTGCTATTAAAGGGGCAAAGTGGACTGGGACAAAAACAAGCAATAATAATCTCAGCACTGCTTTTCGGCTTATTGCATCTTAATATAGAGCAGTTTTTCTATGCAACAATAATCGGCTTCTTCCTAGGATATATTACAATAATATGTGACAGCATCTATCCGGCTATAATCATTCATTTTATGAATAATGCACTTAGTGTATATTCAGGATTTGCTTCTTTTCATAAACTGACCTTTGCAAAAATATTATCACTACCTTATGTGTTTTTGCAAAACAACTTTTTCCTAGGGGTACTATTCTTGATATTGTTTTTAACTTTACTCGTAATGACAGGCTATTATCTCATGCGAAAACTCTTTGTAGAAACTACAGTCAAAAATATGACGAATATACAAATGGAACTATATAAAGAACTTGCTAAAAATGATTATATCAATGATATTAAGCAGTCTAAGGCAGAACTTGAAGGAAAAACAAGTGTAGAGAATAAGATAAATCTACAAGAATTATATATTGATAAAAATATTAAACTTGGGCTTATGACAGAACTTGATAGACAGCTACTTTCTAATAAAACACATAATAAACCTTCAAAAATTGCAATAGCACTTTTAGTCGCAAGTTTTGTGCTTACGGTTGGGATTACAATATTCACCTTTGTTTGGGGAGTAATATGATAAGCATAAAAGTAGTATGTGTTGGGAATTTAAAGGAAAGGTTTTGGATAGAGGCTTGTGACGAATATAAAAAACGCCTCTCTCGCTTTTGTAAACTCACGGTAGTTGAAGTGGAGGAACAAAATAAATATTCTCAAATCCCTATAATACTGAAAAAGGAAGGCGAACTTATTGAAAAATCACTTACTACAAACACGGCAGTTCTTGCAATAGAAGGAAAGGAATATTCAAGTGAAGAGTTTGCCTCTTTCCTCTCAAAACAGAGTATGGAAAGTGGAGAGATAACCTTTGTAATAGGTGGCTCTTACGGGCTGAGTGAGGACATAAAAAAATCAGCCCGCCATAAGTTGTCTTTTGGCAAGGCTACCTTTCCGCATAATCTGGCAAGGGTGATGCTACTAGAGCAAATTTATCGTGCCTTTATGATAAATGAAGGAAGCACTTATCATAAATAATTAAATTAAAAAGGAAAACACCACTCCAATAGAAATAGATAAAATTATATAAAAAGACCATTCTTTACTCATATCTTACTCCTGTAGTCACAAAAAAGAATTGCTAGCATATAAATTAGTAAACTACTCATCATCTTTAAGGTGTTCGTTAAGAAGGCCTTCTTCGCCTTTGTAGTGATTTTCTTCTGGCAGGAATTCGCTAGAAGCTTCGACAGAAGAGTGAGCAGGCTCTTGTTTCTTCATCTTGGCAATGTTTTTTGCGACATCTTCCTTGTTTCTTCTAGAGAAAATGTTTACTTTGCCCTTGCCTTTTATTACTTTAAAAACAAAAAGTAGACAGCCGGCACCAATAAGGATATAGACAATTCGTGAAAGTATACTGCCTTGAAAACCAAAGATACCAGCAACAAAATCGTATTGAAGAAGTCCAACCATAAGCCAGTTTACACAGCCTATCACCATTAAAAGGAACCCAATAATAGTAAGCATAAAAACCTCCATTTCTCACAATTTAGATATATTGTTTGCAGAAAATGAAGAAGTATGAGTAAAAACAAATAAAAAATATCTATAAAAAAAGTGGAAAAAAGATTTGACATTTTGCGAAAGCAAAGGTATAATACAACCTAGTTTCAAATCAAAAGGAGATAAAATATGGAAAAACATTACTTAACAGTAGAAGGAAAGAAGAATCTCGAGGAGAAACTTGCATATTTCAAATCTGTACGCAGGGTAGAAGTAGCGAAAAAAATCGGCATGGCTAGGGAATTTGGGGATTTGTCTGAAAATTCTGAGTATGATGCTGCGAAAGAGGAACAAGCACAGGTCGAAGCAGAAATTAGCGAAATGGAAGATATCCTTTTGTCATGTGAAATAATAAATAAGAAAAAACTTGACAATGACACAGTAAGCATCGGAAGTCAGGTTAAACTTTATGATGAAGAATTTGATGAAGAGGTAACATATAAAATACTTGGCTCTACCGAAAGTGACCCAGCGAAAGGAATAATATCCAACCTTTCACCTGTAGGTTCAGCACTTCTTGGTCATAAAAAAGGTGACACAGTGACAGTAAGTATGCCAACAGGGGATATGAGATATAAAATCTTAGATATTTGCTTATAATTAGTTGTTTTTTTTAGTATCATATTGTATAATGAAAATGCGTATGATGTTTAAAAATTCTTTAAGATTACTATCGTCAAACTTTGATAAAGTTTGGAAACTACTCGTATATAAACTTATATCACTCGGGGTAGTGATAGCATTGCTCGCGCCATTTTGGAAGGAGTATTTGGCTTTTGCCACAACCGCATATAATGAGTTTGAACTTGGCTCATTTTTTGCGACAGGTACATTCTATGGTATAAATGTAGCAACAGCCCTCACATCACTTTGCCGTGCAGTGTTAATGTTTTTCTCGCTCATCTTCACAAGTAATATTTGGCTTGGAATATATTTCGTGATGATAGTCTTTTTCATTCGTCCAATATTAGGAAATATAGGGAAGTACGTGATGAGTGAAATGGTGTATTTCTATATGGCAACAAGTTCAAGACATAGTTTTACAGGCACTTTGCTTCGCACCCTAAATAAGTCGCTACTTTACGCACTTTTAAGGACGTTATATAATGTGTTCTTTGATGGTCTTGTGCTTTTAAGTTTGTTTGGACTTACAAGGATAACAAACCCAAATTATGCCTATGTTATGCCAATACTAATAGTAATAGTGCCAAGCATACTACTTGCTTTTCGAGAGGTTTTCAATGCGGGCTGGGCACCAGCAATGGTGGTGTTCGATAATAACGCAGTAAAAGCCTATCCAAAAGGAATGCGGGCAAGCTTAAGACGGGGTGCAAGGGTATATTCGACAGCATTTATAATTTATCTACTTGCATTTGTGCTAAGTATGGTATTAGGTTTGTATTCTTTGATAATAATATTACCAGTAGTGTTCCCACTTATAGATGTGTTTGGTATGGTAATGTTTTTCTCAAGTCAAGGCATGAGATTCTATGTAGATGCAGATACGATTTTAACACCAAAGAAACTTGAAGAAGTTGATAAAATTGACGACGCTAAATATCTGTTATAAACATTCAAGGAAAAATTAAAAAAGTTAGGTGCAACGCAGCACTATGCTTTTTATTGTAGATAAAAAAATAAAAGGAGAAAAAATTGAATAACAAAGTAAAAATCACCTTTTTGGGCGGTGTAGGTGAGATAGGAAAAAATATGACCGCCATTGAGTATGAGAATGAAATCATTGTAGTAGACGCAGGTCTTACTTTTCCAGATGATGAACTCCCAGGAATAGATATAGTTATTCCTGATATATCCTACCTTCTTGCAAACAAGGATAAGGTTAAAGCGATACTTCTGACACATGGACATGAGGACCATATAGGTGCTCTTCCTTTTGTGCTGGAACAGTTGAATGTGCCGGTTTATGGTTCACGCCTTACTCTCGCTCTTGTTGAGAATAAAATGAAGGAACACCCAAAAGTTAAATTCAAAGGCATATCAGTCAAGCCAAGAAATGTTTTAAAACTTGGCAATTTCACTATAGAGTTTATTAAAGTCAGCCACTCTATTGCAGGCTCACTTGCACTCTGTATCACAACACCTGCTGGTAATATCGTACACACTGGCGACTTTAAGGTGGATTATGAGCCTATAGACGGTGAGATGATAGACCTCCCTCGACTTGGAGAAATCGGAAAACGCGGGGTAAATCTATTATTGTGTGAAAGTACTAATGTCTGCCGTAAAGGCTTCACAATGAGTGAAAAATCGGTGGGACGTGCACTTGAAGAAATAATAAAATCTCATTTACAAAATAGGATAATTGTTGCGACATTTGCGTCAAATATTCATAGACTTCAACAAATCATGGATTTAGCGGAAAAATATAAAAGAAAGGTTGCCTTCACTGGTAGAAGCATGATTAATGTAAGTGAAGTTGCATATAAACTTGGCGAATTAAAATATAACCGCGAAAATATCATCGATATAGAAAAGGTTGATAAATGTGATGATAAAGAGATACTTATCATTACCACTGGCAGCCAAGGCGAGCCTATGAGCGCACTCACTCGTATGGCAGCGGGGGAGTTTAAGCAAATTAAACTTCGCGAAAATGACCTTATCATTCTTTCTGCGTCACCAATTCCAGGCAACGAAAAGAATGTGTATAATGTAATCAATGCCCTATATAAACTGGGTGCAGACGTCATCTATGACGAACTTGCTGATGTCCATGTGTCAGGTCACGCTTGCCAAGAGGAATTAAAACTCATGCATAGCCTTATAAAGCCAAAACACTTTATACCCGTTCACGGCGAGTATAGACACCTTAAGGTGCATAAAGAACTTGCTATGACCCTTGGTATGGAAGAGCGAAATATAGTTATTCCAAGCCTAGGAATGCAGGTAGAACTTTCCCCAAATTCCATTAAACAGGGTGGCTTTGTAACCGCAGGGCAAAAACTTATTGACGGCATTGGTATTGGCGATATGGATAGTAATGTCCTTCGTGAAAGAAAGCAACTTGCGGAAGAGGGAATTTGTGTGGTGTGCGTAGATATAAATAACGTTTCTGGCACGGTGTCAAGTGACCCATTTATTATCACAAGGGGTGTGGTGTACGCAGATGAGCAGGAGTCTTTTGTACAAGACGCTAAAGCGGCTATAATTGCATCACTTAAAGAGCAAGACCTTCGCGGTATGGAGCCTTCGGTAATCAAACAGTCAATAAGACGCAATATTTCAAACTTTATCTATAGACGTACTAAGCGTAGACCAATGATACTTACTATTGTGACACTTGATTAAAGGACGGCGAGATGTTAATAAAACTAAAGTCTTATGCCGAAAAGAATGGCGTGCCAATAATACGGGAAGAGAGTGGGAAATTATTATATAAAGAGTGCGAAACAAATCAACCAAAACAAATACTTGAAATCGGTACGGCAATAGGTTACTCAGGCATTCTAATGCTTTCTGCGTCAAAAAAATCTCACCTTACGACTATTGAGAAAAATGATGACATGGTATGCCGCGCAAGAAAAAACTTTGAGGAAGCGGGTTTAACAAACCGTGTTACATTGTATCATGAGGACGCGGCTAAAATACTTGAAAATCTTTCCTCGCAAGGCAATAGGTTTGACTTTATCTTCCTTGATGGTGCAAAAGGGCAGTATATAAACTATCTTCCATATTTAAAGCTAATGTTAAATAAAGGCGGAACTTTGTTTGCTGACGATATATATTTTCATGGATTAGTAAAAAGTCAGGAAAAACTGGCTCATAAAAATAGGTCAATGATACAAAATCTTCGCAAATTTATCTCCGCACTTGAAAATGATAAAGACTTGGAAACAGAGTTTCTTGATTTGGAAGATGGTATATCAATTAGTAGATTTAAAGCAACAAAATAAAATTTGTTGTTTTTTTTTGATATATTTGATACAATATTAATTATGAAATTTGAAGCGAATATAATTGAATTTTTGCAGGCAGGCTCAAACGACTTTTGGTTGTACTTTTTCAAAATAGTCACACTCTTTGGCAGTTGGCTGGGGTTTGCCTTAGCACTTCTTGTTGTCTACTTTAAAAAGAAGAGCTTTAGTTATGCCTTCTTTGTGACTTTTGGCTGCGGAGTAGCAATAAATTATGTTTTAAAAAATATCATCATGCGCCCTCGCCCTTTTGTCACGTGGGATAGCATAATGAATTTGGGCGGAGCAAGCGGTTTTAGTATGCCAAGTGGACATTCCTGCTCAGCCATGATAATCGCGGTATTTATAAGTTATCTTGCAATAAGATACGCCAAAAATAGGTGGACAAAGGTTTGCCTGCCCATTATAATGACGCTGTATTTTGCCTTAATTGCCCTGTCAAGAATATTCTTAGGTGCACACTATCTTACCGATGTAATTGCGGGCGGTTGTGAAGGTCTAATAGTTGCAATAATAGGAATATTGTTGTATAATCTAGTGATGAAAAAGAGGAACGCAAATGGAAAAGCCAATAAAACTGAAAGTAACAACAATAAATGAGGGGGAAACAATAGCCCTTGCGGAAAAACTAGTTAAAGTTTTTCCAAAGGGAACAATAATCACTCTCACCGGCGACTTAGGTGCTGGTAAAACGCATTTTGTGAAAGGTCTTGCTCTCGGATTAGGCGGGAGGGAACTTGTCACAAGCCCAACTTTCACAATAATGAATGTTTATGAAAGTGGCAGAATGCCAATTTATCATTTTGATATGTATAGATTATCCTCTCGTGAAGAGGCGGAAGAATTAGGATTTCAAGAATACTTTGACCCAAGCGCTCTTGACGGCATCAGCGTAGTTGAATGGCCGGAGAAGGTAGCAGGGCTTATAACTGTGCCACATATTGATGTGAAGATAGTAAAGGGCGAAAATGGGGAAAGAGAAATCTATGTAGGGAGAGAAGAATGATAGCAATTTCCACAGCATTTAATACCGCACAAGTGGCAATAAAAAGGGGAAATAAAACTCTTTTACAAGAACTTGATGCAAATTGTAAACATAGCGAAAATTTACTTAGAGTAATTGATGAAATGTTAGATAGCCTTGGCGAAAGCATAAAAGACGAAGATGAGTTTGCTGTAGTCATCGGCACAGGCTCTTTCACCGGTCTAAGAATTGGTATAGCCACCGTAAAAGGTCTTTGTGCCGGTCTTGGAAGGGGAAAGGTAATCCCGATATCTTCCTTAGACCTTATTGCATATTCTTATCTTAAGCGTAATAAAGTAGAAAAAGACTTTGTCGTCGTTATGGACGCCTTAAGCGAATTAAGATTTGTGTGTAAATATGATAATTTAGGCAATAAATTATCGCAGCCCGCTCTTGTAAAGGCGGAAGAGGTGGAATTAATGCCAGAAGTAAAGGTGACGTCAGAGGAAAAACTGCCATATATAAAAACACCACTTTTGTGTGAAGATTTGCTTGAATTTGCGATTAAAAATAAAGGCAGCGCAATAGATTATCATGATGTAACCCCGCTTTATCTCCGTAAAAGTCAAGCCGAGGTAGGACTAGAAGAAAAAATGTCAAAAAAATCTTAAAATTTATTAGAAAAATGATAGACTTTTTCATATAAGATAAGTATAATTTGTTTTGAAATTACTAGATAAGCCTAGTAAACAAAAGGAGTAAACATGAAAAAACCAGTATATATAAGATGCCCTAGATGCGAACTTAATTATATACAGAAAAAAGACAAAATGTGTAGTGTATGCAAAGCAGAACTTGCCGCAAAAGATGATTATATTGATGATATGGACCTAGAACTTTGTCCAATATGTAAAACCAACTATATTCAGTCCAATGAGATAATGTGCGCAAACTGCTTAAAAGAGCATCAAACCGAGGACGGAGAACTCAGTGAGGACTGGGAAGATTACCTAACTCGTGAAGACGATGAAGATATAATGACGGAGGAAGAGGAAACTGGCGGAATGGCAACAGTTACAGATATAAATGACTCCTCATTACTAGATGATGACGATATCACGTCAGATATAGATTTTGGAGATGATGCAGAAGACGAAGACTTTGAGGACGAAGAGTTTGATGAGGAATTTGACGAAGATGAAGATTTTGATGATGACGACGAGGATTACGAAGACGAAGAGGATTATGATGACGATGATGAATAAAAAAGACTGATTAATCAGTCTTTTTTATTTTTCATTCCCGCCACTGTCATTTCTACCTTTTCTATTTTTTTCATTTCGACCGTAGCGGAGAAATCTATTAAACAAAAACCGCCTAAGCCACTGTCATTTCGACCGACTTTACTTTTGTCATTTCGACCGAAGGGCATCAGCCCGCAGCGGAGAAATCTTTTTTAATGAATTACCAAAAAACCCGCCTAAGGCGGTGTCATTTCGACCTTTTCTATTTTTGTCATTTCGACCGAAGCGGAGAAATCTATCCTAGCGTAATTATCTACACAAACAACAACCCAATATTATTTTCTTTAGCAATACTCTCAAATTTCAAGCACTTTTCGCTATTTCTATCCTTGCAGTAGACAATAAAATAATTGCAATAGGAAAACAGCCGTTCTTCCTTATTTTCTGTTTTTCCTTCAAACTCAATATCTCTAAGTATTTCATAGTCAATGATATCTTCAAAAGGCATAAAAGGTACTAATTCACCAGTGAAAAGTTTAAATAACCTTTCCATACGTCTTTTGTCTTGTTTTAGGCAGACAAAGTCTTTGAAATCTGCCAAACAAATACGCTTAATGTTGAAAAAGTTTTCTTGAAATTGAGTTACTTTATCATAGCAAAAGTTATTAAAATCGTTATTAATGAAAATGAATGTGTTCACACCTTCATTAATTTTTTTTAAGTATACAGCAATAAATTTTCATTTCTATATCTTC